>JAITEA010000125.1 GCA_031282285.1 Helicobacteraceae bacterium | reverse complement strand
TAAAAACGAAGCTTCAATCGCCGCTTTGAACTCTTGCAGGATTTCGGATTTATGCCGGAGAATATTTTCGGGAATCTCAAGTTCTAGGATTTTTATATAACCATAAAGAACTCCGTCCTCTGAGCGCGATCTTTTAAGGGCTTTGGTTTCGATCGGTACAAGGCCGCCTTTCCAGTAGAAGTCCCAGTAGGTACGAATTTCCGTGTCGTAGTCTATGTCCCTAGACACAAGATAGAGCTTAACCCAGATCTCTCTATCTCTATCTATCGCCCAGTATCTATCTGCGCCGCCGCGTATAGCGCGACGCTTATTGATCGCGTTAAAGTCATATTTTTCCCAATCCTCCGCCGATATCCATTCGTTTACATA
Source organism: Helicobacteraceae bacterium (assembly GCA_031282285.1). Classification (GTDB taxonomy): domain Bacteria; phylum Campylobacterota; class Campylobacteria; order Campylobacterales; family SZUA-545; genus JAIRNH01. The sequence continues at coordinate 9,358 of JAITEA010000125.1, read as the reverse complement.
ACCCATTGCCTTCCCCTTTTAATTGGCTTTTAAGATTATAGCGCGGATTTGGAGCGATCGTTTCTCAGCCGCCTGATCCACAGATACGCGCCAAGCCAGAACGCCAGCACGGCGATCGTCGTAACGGCGTTGATCCATATCGGTACGGGTTGGCTAAACATTGATAGTATCCTTCGCGATCGCCTCAAGCGCGCTTTTGCAGCGATCGCACGGCTCGCCAGCTTCGGCGCAGACATATTTCCAGCAGCGCGGACACTTATGCAGATCGCTTTTTACGATCGCGCCGCCTTCCAGCGAAGCGATTGCGCCGCTTGCGATCGCCTCTTGCGGTGCGCCAATTTTCGCCCACGAGATTGTCAGCCAGTCGGCGAGATCCTCAAGCGGCAGATCGAGTTTCAGCGCGGGATCGACGATCAGCCCAAGCTCCAAGGTGTTTTTGACGACGCCGCTTTTTTTGAGGTTATCGACCTGAGCGAAAAACCGTTCGCGCAACGCCAGAAGCGCGGGCGCGTCAAGCGCGCTATCGACCGAAGGCGGCGTTTTGTGGAGCAGATCGAAAATAGTTTCGCCCTCTTGTTTGATAATCGGCGGCGCAAACTCCGCGATCTCGTCGGCGGTGTAGGTCAGCGCGGGCGCGATCAGCGTCAGCAGCGTTCTGGCGATATGGTAGATCGCCGTTTGAGCGGAGCGGCGGCGCGGCGAATCGAGCCGGTCGCAATAGACGCGATCTTTGACCATATCCAGATAGACGCCGCTTAGCTCCGATACCACAAAGCCGTGAATAAGGTGAAACGCTTTGGCAAAATCGTACTCCTTAAACGCGTTTAGCGCCTCGTCGCTTACGCGCTTTGCCAGCGACAATATCCAGCGATCGACCGCGCCAAGAGCGCCGGCGTCGATCGGCGCGGTTAAATCCTCGATATTGGCGAGCATAAAGCGGAAGGTGTTGCGCAGTTTTTTGTACTGATCGGCGATCTGGTTTAAGATATTCTGGCTGATCTTGACCTCGGCGCGGTAGTCGCTCATCGCCACCCACAGCCGCAAAATCTCGGCGCCCATCTTGCCGACGACATCGCTCGGATCGACGCCGTTGCCTTTGGACTTGCTCATCTTCTCGCCCTTTTCATCGACGGTGAAGCCGTGCGTAAGGATCGTCTTGTACGGCGCTTCGCCCCGCGCCGCGCAGGAGACGAGCAGGGAGCTTTGAAACCAGCCGCGATGCTGATCGCTGCCTTCGAGATACATATCCGCCGGCGCCTCTCCCGCGTCGTAATCGCCGCTTCTTAATACCGCCGATTGCGTCGAGCCGCTGTCGAACCAGACATCGAGAATATCCGCGACCTTTTCGTACCCGTCTGGATCGTAGCCTTCGATCAAGAAATCCGCTACGGGGCGCGTTACCCAGCTATCGCACCCCTCGCGCTCAAAAATAGCGGCGGTTTTGTCCAGAACGCGATCGTCAAGCAACACCTCGCCGCTTGTTTTGTCGCGCAGGAAGGCGATCGGCACGCCCCAGTCGCGCTGGCGCGAAATACACCAATCGGGGCGCGTTTCTATCATCGATCGCAGCCGGTTGCGCCCGCTTTGCGGGTAGAACTTCACCCCCTCGATCGCCGCCAGCGCCGTTTCGCGCAGGGTTTTGCCGTTTAGATACGGCTCGTCCATAGCGATAAACCACTGTTTGGTGGCGCGGTAGATAACGGGTTTGCGCGTGCGCCAGCAGTGCGGGTAGCTGTGCGTGATTTCGGATCGTTTCAGTAGCGCGCCGCCCAGCTTTTCTATAATGATCTCGTTGGCTTTGAATATATGCATACCGACAAAACTTTGCGGATCGGGCAGGAGCTTATCACTAACTACGCTCTGGTCAAAACAGCCGCGCTCGTCCACGGGCATAATAACCTCCAGATCGTACTTAAGTCCCGCGCGGTAGTCGTCCTCTCCGTGCCCGGGCGCGGTATGCACCAGCCCCGTTCCGTCCTCCATACTGACGTGATCGCCTAAGATCAACAGGCTCTTGCGGTTATTCAGCGGATTTACCGCCTCCAGCCGCTCAAACGCCGCGCCCGCGAACTCTTTTACCGCTTCGCCCCCGATAACGCCCTCGCTTCGCAGATAGGCAAGCCGCTCTTTGGCGGCGATAAAGCCGTCGCTTGTCAGCGCGTAGATCGCCTCGCTTTTTAGCGCGATCGCCGCGTTTGCCGGCAGCGTCCAAGGGGTGGTCGTCCAGATAACGGCTTTGGCGCTTTTGATCCCAAGTTTCGCGCAGGATTCGCCCGTAAGCGCGAAGGCGACAAAGATCGAATCGCTCTTTTTGTCCTGATACTCGACCTCCGCCTCCGCCAGCGCCGATTGCGCCGCCCACGACCAATAGACGGGCTTTTTGCGCTCGATTAATAGTCCCGCTTTGGCGACGCAGACAAGCTCTTTGTATATCTGCGCCTCGAAGTTGTAGTCCATCGTGATGTAGGGCTTCTCCCAGTCGGCGATCACGCCAAGCGACGCGAAGCCCTCTTGCTGAATACGGGCGTATTTCGCGGCGTGCGCCCTGCATAGGCGGCGGATTTCGGCTTTGCTCGTTTGCGCCTTGTCTTTGCCCAGCGCCGTTTCCACCTGCTGCTCGATCGGCAGCCCGTGGCAGTCCCAGCCGGGCGTAAAGCGCGTATCGAACCCCTGAAAGTAGTGAAACTTGACGATAATGTCTTTCAAAATCTTATTGAGCGCGTGCCCGATATGGATCGCGCCGTTGGCGTAGGGCGGTCCGTCGTGGAAGGTCCAGAGCGGCGCGCCCTTGCGGAGGGCTTTCATCTTGTCGTAAATCTTGCGATCCGCCCATTTTTGATAGCGTTTCGGCTCGTTTTGCGTCAGATCGGCGCGCATAGCAAAGCGCGTCTGCGGCAGAAAAAGCGTATTTTTGTACTCCATTATTCGCCTTTAAGGTTTGTAGGAAAATTGCGGCGCGACCAGCGTGCGCGCGTAGCCGTGGCTGTCGTCGGCATTGACCCAGTCGAGCAGAAGCCGCAGATGATTCGACGGCACGGGCGCGTTTTTCAGCGCCGATCGCCTCGCCAGCGCGGAGGGCGCGTTCACTAGCTTGGGGCGTTTGATCATACGGCGGCGGAACAGCATCTCCTCGAAGTTCATCATCTCGGGACCGCATAGCGCGTAGGTTTCGTTCCAGCAGTCGTCGTGCTCGATCGCGTAGCCGACATTTGCCAGTACATCTAAAAGATGCACGGGCGCGATCTGCGCCTCCTCTTTCCAGAACTTCAGCAACACCGATCGCGACAACAGCGAGTTGATCAGATACTCAAGCGGGCTGTTTTCGCCAAAGATCACCGTAGGTTTGAAGATAATATAATCAAGCCCGCTACTTTTGATCAGCCCCTCGGCGACAAACCGCGCCTGCTGGTAGTCGTTCTCCACCGTGTTGATATGATTTACCGAAAAGTGGATAATTTTCTTTATATCCATATCCTGCGCGTATTCGACCAGATGGCGCACCGCGGCTAAATAGGCGCGCTTGTTTTTCTCGTCGCCCGCGTAGCTCTCGGCGCGGCACTCCACGCAGTTGATAATCATATCGATCGGCTTGTCAAAGCGCAAAAAATTGATCGGTTTCGACAGATCGACAAGCACGTTATTCACCGCCAGAGCCGCGTGGCGCGTCAGCGACACATTTATGAAATCGCGCGAGAGGCAGTAACGCTCTATAATGCCCCGCCCGACATACCCGCTTCCGCCAGCAATTAAAATCAGCATCAGTACTTCACCTTCGGCGCGTAATTTTTTACAACTTTGCTTCCAAACTCGCCGATCGCCTTGCGATCTTTGCCTTTATAATCGATCTCGCCTAAAAGATGCGATAAAACGCCCAATCTAGCTAAGCGTTTGTCGTCGCACGGCGCCTCGAACCACGGCGCGCAAGGCGTATGCGTTCTGGAGAGCGTCTCGGCTTGCGCTTTGGCGTATTCGTCGTAGAGCTTTGCGGATTTCAGCTCCGTTTCCGTCAGCCTCAGCCTGCCAAGCGGATCGTTTTTCTGGCTTTCTAGCCTCGCGATCAGCTCCTCTTTGCTCGCGCTGAGCATATATTTGAATATCTTAAACCCGTCCTCGCTCAGCGCCTGCTCAAACAGCGGAATCTGATGCGTATATCTTTCGTACTCCTCGTCCGAACACGCGTTCGTAGCCCGCTCGAGCGCGGCTTTGCCGTACCAGCCGCGATCGAATACGGCGATCTCGCCTTTGCGCGGCAGTTTGGATACAAAGTTGGCGAAATACCATTTGCCGCCGCTATCGGCTTTGGGCGGCGAAAAGCGGATAAGCGCGCTATCCAGCCGTTCGGTCAGCGCCCTGATAACGCCGCTTTTGCCCGTAAGCTCCACGCCGTCGATAATCGCGATAAGGCGCTCTTTGCTCTCAAAAATCCATCGCTGTAGCTTCAAAAGCTCGATCTGCAGCGATCTTAGCCGCTCTTGGTAATAATCGGCTTTGAGTTTGCCCTTTTTGCCTAGCTTGGTCGTCTGCGAGAAGGTTTCGGCGGCGGCGGGTTTGTAATTTTGGGGCATACCTGACCTTGCAATATCGTTATATGGTGTTATATGTTAGAGCAAAACCGCTTAGTCCGCGTGAATCTGCTGGGATTTGATCCCGCCGCCGCTATGGATTTGACAAAAATCTGCGCCGATCGGCGCGGCGTTAGCGTAACGGCGCGGGAGCATATCGGCGGCTGGAGCGCGTTGGAAGCGCCGCTAAATCAAGCGGCTTTAGAGTTCGCCGAGGAGGTATGCGCGCTGTTCGCGCCCAAGGCGTTTGTCGGCGAGCCGTTCAAGCGCGCGATCGATCTGCTGAAACGGCGCGGCGAAACGATCTCCTTCGCCGAAAGCTGTACAGGCGGGCTGCTGGCGGCGCATCTGACCGCGATCGCGGGATCGTCGGAGGTTTTTGAGGGGTCGTTCGTTACCTACTCCAACCGCCTGAAAAGCCGCTGGCTCGGCGTTCAGCCTCAAACGCTCGCCGCCTTTGGCGCGGTAAGCGAGGAGTGCGTCGTACAGATGGCTTCCGGCGCGATCGCGCAAAGCGGCGCCGATTACGCGCTGGCGATCAGCGGCATTGCGGGACCAAGCGGAGGAAGCGCCGGCAAACCCGTCGGAACCGTATTTGTCGGCTACGCAAACAAGCGCGGCGAAACCTACGCCGAAGCGCTGCGCCTGAACGGTTCGCGATCGCTGGTGCGCAAACAAGCCGTCTTTCACGCTTTGCGATTACTGCTTACGCGCCTATCCTGACCGCTTTTGACTGCGGTTAGCGAAACAGAGCGGGACAGCCGTCAAAGGTTACGCCCAGCGCTTTTGCTTTTGCCGTAAGCGTTGGCAAAGCTTTTTCGGCTTTGGTATGCGTATCGTGAAAGAGGATAATCCCTTTGCGCCAGACCAGCGCCAGCGTCAAAACGCGATCGGCGGCGGCTTGCGCTGAAACGGCGCTCTGCCAATCCTGCGAATCGATATTCCACAAAACGAGGCTGATATTCTGATCGCTCAAAAACGCGCCCAGATCGGCGGCGCGCTGTCCGTATGGCGGGCGAAAGGCTTTGACATACGCTCCGCTCGCGCTTAAGAGCTTGTCCGCCTGCGAGATCGACGCTTTGGCGAGCGCCGTATCGGCGTGAGAGATATGCCGCCAGCCGTGCGAGGCGAGGCGATGCCCGCCGTAGAGCGCGTCTAGATCGGCTTCGCGTTTGGCGGCGTTTTCGCCCAGCGCGAAAAAGATCGCCGAAAGGTTGCGATCGTTTAGCGCCGCGATCAGGCTGTCGGTGGTTCCGCCCGCTTCGCTTGGTCCGTCGTCGAAAGTGAGGCAGAACTCGCGATCGCCTAATTCGCCGCCTAAAAGCTCGCGATCGTTAAATCTATCGATCTCGCTGGAGGTTTTGGGAAACAGCGCGGCAAGGCGGATCAACTCGTAAAAATAGCTCTCGTAAAACCGCTCGCGCTTAGGATCGACCGCGTAAGATCGCGTAAGATTGCCTAGTTTCGCTTCGGCGTTTTCGCGCGCGATCGCTTTGCCCTCAAAGCCGATCGCCGCGTAGTAATTAACCAATAGATCGTTAAGTATTCTGGCGCGTACGCGCTTAACGCTTTCAAGGTTGATTCTCGCCGCTTTAAGATCGGTTTTTTGCGCCAGCAGTTCTATCGTAAGCGGCGGCTGGCTCAAAACGGTTTTAGCAAACGATAATATCTCTATTTTGGAGGCTTCGTTGAAAGTTAAATTATCGTCGCCCCGCTCGATAAGAGCGGGCGGCAAAACCGCCGCGCAGTTAAGCGCGACCAAACATATAATCGCCGTAAAGCGTAGCATAGCTTAGAGTTTTGCTTTGACTCGCGCTATGGCTTTGTCGTAAGTCGCGTTGTTGTTTTCCGATTTGGCAAGCTCGTAATATCTAAGCGCTTCGGAGAAGTTTTTATCCTGCTCGTAGAGCCGCGCTATGTTGTAATACGACGAGGCGCGAACGATATTGCCCCCTTCGCCGCCTGCAAATGAAATAGCGTTGCGGTTTGCCCAGATCGATTCGGAAAAGCGGTTGAGCTTCAGATACGACAGCCCCATATTGCTATAGGCTTGAGCGAAGTTTGGATCGATATCCACGGCGTTTTTGTAGTAGTTTATACTGCCCTCTATATCGCCGCCGTGATAGGCTTTTTCGCCTAATCTGTTTTGCTCGATCGCCGCCGGATTTATCGAAGCGTTAATCGTTCTGTTTAGCGCCGCGCTATCTGAAAATCCTCTTATCGAATCCGATAACGCGCCGGCTGTGTAAGCAAGTCCGTTTATCGCGTTAAGATCGGTAATCTGCCCGTTGGGATCGACTCTGAACACAGTCCAGACATTACCCGCCAGATCGAGCGGTACATTATAGGTTTTTACCAGCGACTGACCGGTATATACAAACACTTTAGCGCCGCTTCCGGCAAGCGCGCGCCGCTGAGGATTACCTTTGTTTGTATAGTCGGCTACGGCGTATATATAGGTCTGATTGGGCTGTAGTTTGTTAATGGTGATCGTCTCCGGTCCGTAGCTAGTGGTATCATCGACATCGAGATTCGCGCCGACGCCTTTTTTCTCGCCAAAGTAAATATGCTGATCGCCGCCCGAGGCTTTATATACAAGATGCGAATCGAGATCGGCTGGCGTCGCGCCCCACGAAAGCACGATACGCATACCATCGAGGCTCTTCATCACGGGGCTGAGCGCGTAGGTCAGCCCGTCGCACGGGCATTTTGCCACCAAATCAGAAAAGCCCTCTTTTTTGATGATCAGCAGCGCGTCGCTTTTGAAGGCTTTGGGCGAGGTAATCGTCGCCTTGCCGTTCGCGTCCGTAACCGCCTGCAAACTCGCCTCGCCCGTTTGCTGCAAGATAACCTGCGCGCCCGCGACGCGCTTATCTTTGATAGTCGCGTCCAGCGCGTCGATCGACAGGCTCGCGCCGCTTGCCGCGCTCGCCAATAGCGCGGCGCAGAGGATAGATTTCAGCTTCATTTAAGTCTCCCGTAAAAAGTTGGGTCATTGTACTCCAGTCAAGCTTACAAGGCAATGGTAGAATATCGCTTCTATTTTCAATCGGGGTTCGTATGCGATTGTTTGTTTTTGACGCTCATATTCGTCTGCTCGCCGCGCTTGGCGCGATCGCGCTTATTATCGGTTTCGCGCTGCGGCTTATACTATTTGCGGTTTATAGCGCCGATTTTGGCTGGAGCTTTTTGCCGCTGTTGCAAGCGCTATTTTTTGGCGCGATCAACGATCTCTTTTCGCTCGCGTATATATTGATCCCCGCGGCGGTTTTGGCGCTGCCTTTTGGCGATCGGCTGTTTTTTACCAGAATCGGCAAAATATATCTCTACGCGCTCCTGTTTTTTTGCGCGTTCGCTATCGTTTTTGCCGCCGCGGGCGAGTATTTTTTCTGGGGCGCTACGCATAGCCGTTTTAATTTTATTGCGCTAGATTATACGATCAACGGATCGCGGCTGTTTGAAAACGCCTTTAACGCCGTTTCGATCGCGGTTATTCTAGTAATAGCCGCGATCGTTTCCGCGCTATTTGTTTTTGGCGCGAGCAGGCTGTTTGCCGGTTCGGCGGGTTCGCTTTTTGCGGGCAGGACGCGGCTTGCGCTGTTTTGGATTCACGCGGCGATCGCGGCTATGATCTTTTTTGCCTATTCGCCGTTTGCGGTTTCAGAAAGCAGGGCGTTCGATCAGCTTGGGCGCAACGGCATATACGAGCTATTCTCCGCCAAACGCTCCAAAGCGATCGATCGCCGCGCTTTTTATCCCTCGCTGCCCAAAGAGGAGGCGTTCGCGATCGTTATTAACGAGATCAAAGGCAAAGGCGATCGTTTTTTATCCGATAACGCGAAGGATTTTATCAAAATAACCGCGCCGAAAACAAAGCAGATTTCGCCAAATGTGATCGTCGTGATCGCAAGCGGTATGGACAAAAAGTTATTACCATACGCGCCGAATATAAACGGCTATACGCAAGATGGCTTGTCCTTCGAGCGCCTTTACGCAACGGGCGCGGGCGCGGCGCGGACGATCGAGGCTTTTAGCTTAAGCCTTCCGCCAATCGCTGGCGATTCGATAATTAGGCGAATCGACAAGCCGCTTCCGTCGGTATCAACCGTATTTAATAGCCGCGGTTACGCGAGCGAGTTTATATACGGCGGTTACGGATATTACGGCAATCTTAATAACTTCTTTTCGTTAAACGGCTACGAAATTATAGATCGCCTAGCTTTCGCTAAAGAGAACAAAACTTTTGTTTCAAGGGGCAGGCAAAGCGACGAGGATCTATTTGCCGAGGCGATCGCCAGAGCCGATCGAAACTATGTAGCCGATCGGCGGTTTTTTCAGGTGCTGCTCGCCTCGTCGATCAACGCTCCGTATAACTACCCGCGCGCTCGGATCGATATCGCGCCGAAAACCTCGCGGGAGGGCGCGGCGCGCTATTTTGATTACGCGCTTGGGCGTTTTATCGACGCGGCGCGCGCGAAGCCGTGGTTTGAAAACACGATATTTGTGGTTCTCTCCGATCGATCGCTTGGATCAAAAAGCGACGATCCGCGTTTAGCCGAATATGAAACGATCGGCTTTTTCTACGCGCCGAAGCTGATCGCGCCGCGCAAAGTCGATACGCTCTGCTCGCAGATCGACATAGCGCCCACGCTTTTTGGCTTGCTTGGCTGGGGCTACGAATCGCGGTTTTTCGGGCGCGATATTCTGGACGCGCCGCCCTCGCGCGCGCTGGTCGCCACCAATACCCATCTGGCGTTCGCCGCGTCCAACGGCGATTTTGTGATTTTGCGCCCGTC
>JAITEA010000254.1 GCA_031282285.1 Helicobacteraceae bacterium | reverse complement strand
GTTAAGCGTCTCAAAGTGCCAAAAAGCGTTAAACCCGCAAGGGTTACACTTAGACCCGATTTTCAGGGGATTGAGACGAATAGGACGACCTGATGCCCCCAGTCAAGAGGGTTACACTTAGACCCGATTTTCGGGGGAGTTGATACGCTAAACCCCCCTCAATCCCCCTTATCGGGGGGGCGAAGCGGCGCGGAACGCGACGATCGCATAGGGAACAAGATGGATTCCCGCCTGCCTACGCAACTAACGCTTCTTTATCGTCATTCCCGCGTAGGCGGGAATGACGCAATACGGGCGCGATCTGCGGGAATGACGAAACCCCCCTCAATCCCCCCTTATCAGGGGGGAGGGAGAGAGTGACGGAATCCTCTTGACGGGGGCGAAGCGACGCTGAGCGACGCTCGCATAAGCGGGAATTGTCGCGGGGGGCGCGATCAGCGGGAAGGACGAAAAAACCTCTGCTCCCTTATCGGGGGGCAAAGCGACGGAGGCAATGCGATTTTCGCGTCGCGGGGCTTGGCGAAAGCGGGGGGTTAAAAGCGGCTTGGGGCGAGCTGGACTAAACCCGCTTCGTACAGAAACTGGCTTGGCGCGTAGTCGATCTTTTTGTAATTATCTCGCGCCGCGAAGGATAAAAACAGCGTTTCGCGCGCGCGGGTAACGGCTACATAAAACAGCCTGCGCTCCTCCTCGATCGCGCCGCCTTGCGTCATCAGTTTGCGGTTTGGAAAGCGCCCGTCCATCAGATCGATCACAAACACCTCGTCAAACTCCAGCCCCTTGGCGGCGTGGACGCTCAGCAGATTAACGCCGCCGCCCTCGCTCATCTCGCTGGAGCCAAGCGCCATCGCGTTGATAAACCGCTCGCTCGCGCGGTAGCGATCGGAAAGCTCTTTTAGCGTCCTTAGCTTCTCGAAAATCCGCTCTTTGGCGCCGTCGAAAACCGTTTCGTTAAACATACCGTTTTTTGTGGCGCGCTGTTTGGCAAGACGGCTCGCGATCGCGGCAAATAGCGGCGAGTCGGCGATAATCTCAAGCTGCCTTTTGGGGTTATCGGTTTGACTTATCGCGCCAAGCGCCCGCCAGAAATCGCCCAGAAACTTCGCCGCTTCCTCATTCAATTGCGGGCAGGCAAGCAGCGGGTGATTTTCAAAACCGCGCGGCAGAACCGCGGCGATATTTTTGAGCGATCGCGGCTCGTCAAAGCTGAACAGCCCCGCCTCTTTCGCGCCAAACAGCGGCGAGTTTTGCGGCTTTGGCTTGAGAAACCCGCGCAGAAAATCGCCCTCGCCAAGCTTTACGCTCGCGTCGTACAGCTCTTTGGCGCCGTTTGATCCGATGCCGCTTGCGTACTCCATAATATGCACGAAGGCGAGCAGATCGCGCGGGTTGATCGTCAGCCCTATCAGATCGAGCGCGGCTTTGATCTCGCGCGACTCAAAGAAGCCGTTTCCGCCCCTGCGCTTGCAGGGCAAACCGCGCTCCCTTAGCGCCGCTTCGATGCCGTCGGCGCTGGAGTTGTTGCGAAACAGCACCGCGATCTCGTTTTTGGCGCGGCGCGAGACGGCGATCTTGGCGGCGATCGCGCGGTACTGCTCGTAAAGCTCGCCGTACATCAAGAGCGACGGCGCGGAGCCGATATGCGGCTTTACGGGCAGCAACTCTTTGTCGTAAACGCGCTTGTTGTGCGCGATCACGCGGTTTGCCAAACTCAAAATCATCGCGGTCGATCGGTAGTTTTTTGTCAGCGTCCAGACTTTGGCGTTTTTGTAGCGCCTCTCAAACTCGGAAATGATGCCGATATCCGCGCCGTTGAAGGCGTAAATGCTCTGATCGTAATCGCCGACGCAGAACAGCGAAGGAGGATTGATCGCCTCCAAAAGGGCGTTTTGCAGCGGATTGGTATCTTGATACTCATCTACCAAAACTTCGCGATAGGGATTTTTCGCGCCCTCTTTCAACGCGCGCCGCATCAGTATCAGCAGATCGTTAAAACCCGCGAAACCAAGCTCCTCTTTGAGCGTTTCGTACTCGTCGAACATCTGCGTATAGAGCGCGGCGTTTGCCTTGTGCGCGCGGTTTTTGCCCGCCAGATAGTCGCCAAAATCCTCCTCGTCGCGGTTTTCAAAGAGGTTTTTGTAGTCAAACAGCGCGGAATACGAGAGTATATTCTCCGCGCCGAACGATCGCCTTGCGTATTTATCATAGACGGTTTTGAACAGCGTTTTCAGCTCCGAAGGGCGCTTGAGGAGTATATTTTTGCCTATGTCTCTAAGCCACTTGTAGCTTACCGAATGGAAGGTACCCGCCATCACGCTTTCGGCGGTTTTCTGCCCGAACGCCTTGGCGATGCGCGCTATCATCTCGCCCGCCGCTTTGTTGGTAAAGGTCAAAAGCAATATCGTTTCGGGCGAAACGCCGTTTTTTAGCAGGTGGGCGATCCGCCCCACGATCGCGCTGGTTTTGCCCACGCCGGCGCCCGCGATAATCAGGTTGTAGCCAAACGGCGCGCTCGCCGCGTCCAGTTGCTCTTTGTTTAATCTTGAAAGCGGCATAGCGAAACCTTAGCGCCGTTTTTCAAAAAGACCAAGAGCGTTACGCAAGCAGGCTTTTGGCGAGTCCGGCTATGCGATCGGCGTCAAAACCGAAGCGCTCGAAAAGCAGATCGGCGCTGGCGGACGCGCCGAAGCTCTCCATTGCCACAATCGCCTCGGCAAAGCGAAACCACTCGTTGGCGCTCGCCGCCTCGATAGCGATCGCGACCGTTCGCGGATCGATAATCGCCTCGATATACTCGTCGTCCTGCTCGGCGAATAGATCAAAGCACGGGACGCTGACTACATTGACGCCGATACGCTCGTCTCTTAGCCGCTTAGCCGCCTCGATCGCGAGCTGAACCTCGCTCCCGCTTGCGATCAGCGTTATTTTCGCCTTGTCGGACGCGCTCAACTGGTAGCCGCCCTTCGCCGCGTCGCCCTTTGCTTGGCTTCGATCGAGCGCGGGGAGATTTTGGCGGCTCAGGACAAACGCCGAGGGCGCGTCGAGTTTGAGCACTGTTTTCCACGCGACGATATTTTCGTAACCGTCGGCGGGGCGGAAAACATAGAGATTGGGCAGAGCGCGATAGGCGCTCAGATGCTCGATCGGCTGGTGCGTCGCGCCGTCCTCGCCCACGCCGATGCTATCGTGCGTCCAGACAAAAAACCGCTTGAGATTCATCAGCGCCGCCGTTCTGATCGCGGGTTTTTGATAGTCGCTAAAGACGAAAAAGGTCGAATCAAACGGGATAAACAGCCCGTAAAGCGCGATCGCGTTCGTAATCGCGCTCATCGCGTGCTCTCTGATGCCAAAACGGATATTCGCCCCTTGCGGCGCTACGCCAAGCCCTTTCAGCTCCGTTTTATTTGATCCCGCCAGATCGGCGCTGCCGCCGATAAACCCCGTCAAAGATGCGGCGATCGCGTTTAATATGCGGCTGTTGGTTTCGCGGGTGGCTATGGGCTTTTCGTCAAAAACGGGGTATTCGATCGCGTCAAAATCGGGGTTCAAGAGCTTTTCAAGCGCCGGTTTTTTGTCCGATCGCGCAACGCGATCGTTCCACTCGCGCTCGCTTAGCTCGCCCTTCTCAAGGGCGGTTCTGAACCATATCAGCGCGTTTTGCGGGATGTAAAAAGGCTCTTCGCTCCAGCGCGCTTTGGCTTTGGAGGCGCTAACCTCGTTCTCGCCCAGCGGCGCGCCGTGCGTTTTCGCGCTGCCTTCCATACTCGCCGCGCCTTTGGCGATTTTCGTTTTGGCGATAATGATAACGGGCTTGGTCTGCGTTTTGGCGTTTCCAAGCGCCTCGTCAATCTGCGCGAAATCGTGCCCGTCTATGGCGATCGTATGCCAGCCTTGCGATCTGAACCGCTCGCTTACATTTTCGCTGAAGCAGAGGCTTAGATCGCCGTCGATCGTAATGTCGTTGCTGTCGTAGATTACGATCAGATTATCCAGCGCGTTGTGTCCGGCAAACGACGCCGCTTCGTAGCTTACGCCCTCCATAATGTCGCCGTCGCCGCAGAAGCACCATACCTTGTGATCGATAATCTCCTTGCCCAAAAGCGCCTCGGCGCGCTTTGCCGCGAGCGCGAAGCCTACCGCGTTGGCAAACCCCTGCCCAAGCGGTCCCGTCGTAACCTCGACGCCTTCCGTATGGACGCGCTCGGGATGCCCGGGCGTTTTGGAATCGAGCCGCCTGAAATCCTTCAGATCATCAAGGCTCAGCGGGTAGCCCCACAGATGCAGCAGCGAATAGATTAGCGCGCTGCCGTGCCCTCCGGAAAAGACGAGGCGATCGCGGTTTAGCCACTTGGGATTTTTCGGGTTGTGCCTGAAATGGAAGCCGAAAACGCTTGCGATATCCGCCAAACCCATAGGCATACCGGGGTGTCCAGAGTTCGCCCTCTGAATCATATCGATCGCCAGAAAGCGGATCGTGTCGGACATTTCGCGAAGCGGCGCATTTTCAAGAGACATTAGGATTCTTTCGGAAAAAATAGGGCGCAAGTTTAGCAAAAGCGACATTTACCCC
>JAITEA010000062.1 GCA_031282285.1 Helicobacteraceae bacterium | reverse complement strand
TCGTACAGATCGTATTTTTCATACTCTTCGCGCCACTCCCGCGGCGTCCGCTCGTTCGCCCGCTCGACAAACTCCTTCTCGCTCGCGATCGCGTCTTCCCTCGCGATCTCGTCAAAACGGCTCAGCAGCAGCATATTTTGCGTCGCGTCGGTCTGCGCGGGCGATCCGATCTCGGCTCTATCGTATATATCCCGCCATTCGCCGAGCGTTTTGGCAAGCGGGCGCATACGGCGCATAGCGTTGATCTGCAGAGGCGATCCAAACGGCGCCAGATCGTAAATCTCCTTCCATTTGCCAAAGTCGTCGCCCGATATTTCGGCTATGCGCCGCTCGCACAGCTCCACGATCCGCTTATCGTCAAAACGCGCCTCTCGCAACTCGACCAGCGCTTTGGCGTCCGTCGCCAGCGCGGAGAGCTTCTCAAACGCCATCTCTTTGGCGGGCGAATCGTCCTTCGCCGCCGCGTAGGCTTCAAGCCACTCGTCCATTCGCTTGAGCCGCGCGAAATACATAGCGTAAACTTCGTCGCGGCGGTTTTCCAGCACATTGTAATACCACGCCGCCTCGGCGAGATCAAGTTTTTCGGGGATTTCGTATATGCCGCTCGCCGCCTCTTCGGGCGAGATTTCGTCCGTCTTGCGATTTTTGCTGGCGCGGGACGATTTTGAGCGATCGTCATTGCTCACGGCTTAACCTTAGATAGTTTGTTTTCCTTTAAGGCGATACGCAAAGGCGAACACCTCCGCTACGGCGGCAAAGAGTTTTTCGGGTATCGCTTCTCCTATATCGACAAGTTTGTAAAGTTCTCGCGCCAGCGGCGGGTTTTCTATAATCGGAATATCGTGCTCTCTGGCAATCTCCTTGATTTTGATCGCAAGCATATCCGCGCCTTTTGCCACGACGACGGGCGAGCGATCCTGTCCCGCTCTGTAGCGAAGCGCGACGGCAAAGTGCGTCGGATTGGAGACTACCGCGTCGGCGGTTGGAATATCCGCCATCATTCGCCTGCGGCTCATCTCCGCCTGAATGCGGCGGATTCGCGCTTTGACTTCGGGGTTGCCCTCGATGTTTTTGTACTCGTCGCGGATCTCCTGTTTGCTCATTCTGAGCCGCTTAAAATGAAAGTAGCGCGTTATCGTCAGATCGATAATCGCGAAAATAAAAAACACGATCAGCAGCGCCGTCGCGATAACCAGCGCCTTGTCTATCAGCCAATGTATCTGCGCGCCAAGCGGCAGCGTCTGAACGCGCGGCAACTGCGCGGCGTAATCCCACAGCAGTTTTGCCGCGACCGCCATCGCCGCGAGCACCTTCGCAGTGATCTTAAAGCCGTCCAGAAAGCGCTGCGCGGAAAACAGGTTGCCAAGACCTTTGATCGGATCGAGCTTTTTCAGATTCGGCTGGAGCGGCTTCGTCGAAAATATAAATCCAAACTGCGCCGCGTAGCCG
Source organism: Helicobacteraceae bacterium (assembly GCA_031282285.1). Classification (GTDB taxonomy): domain Bacteria; phylum Campylobacterota; class Campylobacteria; order Campylobacterales; family SZUA-545; genus JAIRNH01. The sequence continues at coordinate 1,220 of JAITEA010000062.1, read as the reverse complement.
ATCGCGCCAAACAGCGCCGTCAAAAGCGCGATCGGCAGCGCGAGTTTGAGCGTCTCGATCGCGCTTACAAACCCCAGATTCGCCAGCGCGTTCATATTCAGCTCCTCGCCGGCGCGCGAAAGGCAGTAGCGGAAAAAGGCGCTCAGACCGCTTACGATAAAAACGAAAAAAACCGCGAAGCCAAGCGTCGCCGCGGCAAGCGCGACAAAGCCCGCCATATCGACGCTTTTGGGGACATTGCCCTCTTTTTTGGCGTCCTCGAGCCGTTTTGGGGTAGCCTCTTCGGTTTTGTCGGCGCTTGTATCTTCCGCCATCTAAACCGCCGCTATATAAACTTCATCGAAAAATCCAGCCAGACGGCGTGGTGCGCCAGACTGCCGCTGCTGATCGCGTCGATTTTGAGCGCTTTGTACCGATCGATATTATCCAGCGTGATATTGCCGCTTGCCTCGATCTTGGTCGAGGGCGACAGCTCGTCTCTCAGCGCCGCGACTTGAGCTATATCGGCTATATTCATATTGTCGCACATTATGATGTCCGCTTTGGCTTCGAGCGCTATTTTGGCGGTTTCGATATTTTCGCACTCGATATCGATCGCGGCGGTCCACGGAATATGCCGCCGCGCGTTAATCGCGAACGCTGTGAGATCGCCGATCGTCGCCAGATGGGTGTCTTTGATCATCAAGCAGTCGTCCAGCCCGAACCGGTGATTGACCGCGCCGCCGACGCGCACGGCGTATTTTTCCAGCGAACGAAGCAGCGGGCGGGTTTTGCGCGCATCAAGCAGCGTTATGCCGCTTCCCGCGAGCCGATCGACGAAACGGCGCGTTTGCGTGGCGACGCCGCTTGCGTGCTGAAGTATGTTTAACAGCGTCCGCTCCGCCTGCAACAGCGAAATATCTTCGCCTTCAAGCTCGATCAGCGTTTGATTTGAGGCGATCGCTTCGCCGTCTTTGACGAGGAGATTTAGCCTAAGTCCGCTCTCCCCCGCCAGCGCCGCGGCGTATGGCGCTCCGGCGAATATCCCCTCGCATTTGGATCTCACGATCGCTTTGGCGCTTTCGGGAGCTTTGCAGCGCGCAAACAGATCGCCGCGCCCAATGTCTTCGTTTAACGCCGCGCGGACAAACTCGGCAATACGATCCACCTTGCGCTCCTTTATTTATAATGATTTTAGCGAGTTTGATTTTAGCGCCGCGCCTCTTTTCGCCGCCCCGCCC
>JAITEA010000187.1 GCA_031282285.1 Helicobacteraceae bacterium | reverse complement strand
TGCCCGCGTCCCACGCCAAAACGCCCTTTTTGAGCGACTTTTCGTCGATCGCAAACGGCGGCTTGCGCCTATTGACAATCGCCCTAGCCAGACGATCGGCGCACTCGATAAACGCTCGCGCGTTTTCCTTGTACTCCGCTTTGATAGCCTCGCGCCGCGCCTCGCGCTTGTTGTATCTCAAAACAAACGACAGGATCGCGCCGTAGCTAGCGCGATCGCCGCTTTGTATCAGCCAGTTCATCGTAGAAACGGCGCTTGCCTTGTCGCTTACGCCCCACTTTTTCAGCTCCGTTTCAAGCCGTTCCGCGCTCAAACCCGTAGCCATACCATCGGCGAACGCGCCGATCTCCTCCGCGTAAATAAGCCCGATCGTCAAGGCTTCAGCCAGCTTGGCGTCGATTTGCGGCGCGTTCGGATTTGCCTTAAACTCGCTATTTGTCAATCGCTTGACGAAGCGCCTCGATCCCAAACTGAAAAAGCAGAGATAAACCGCTACGCTCGCGGCTAAACAGCCAAGCGCCAATAACCCCGCGCTCATCGCTACCGCAGGCGATCGATTGTCGCGATAAAGGCGTCGGCTTTGATCGCCCGAATGCGGCGCAGGGAGGCTTCGGCTTGATTGACCGACGCGAAAGGACCGACGGCTACGCGGTTAAGCTCCTTGGTAAATATCTGGGCGTTAAAGCCCTCCTCCTCAAACCGCGCCGCGAGATCGGCGGCGGCTTGCGCGGAGATAAACGCTCCGACCTGCACCCAGAACGAGGCTTGCGACGCGGGCGCTGCGTCCTCGATCTCAAAGACAGGCTCGAGGTTTTGATTTCCGCCGCCCGCGACCTTCTCCTCGACGATCGGTTCGACGGCGGGCAGAGGCGTTTTTGGCATAGTAAGCGGCAGGGCGGATTCGCTTGGCAAACCGCGATCGATTACTTGCGTATCGTTATCGGCAGCCCACGCTTTTGAATCTATAAAATTGTCGGCAAACAACAGACAGGTAAAACACAGCGGCGCGCACAGCAAACGCAACATCGGCTCTCCTTTGCGTCATTTTATCGCAAACAGGCGAAAACCGCCGCCTATTTCGCGCCCATATTCTTGATCGCCGCGCCCCACGCGGCGCGAAGCGAAGCGCGATCAAAAAGCGCGTCGTTCTCCTCGTGCGCGATAATCGCGTCGAGCAAAACCGCCGGATAGGGTTCGTCGTAGCGGTTTTTGCCGTTGGCAAGCTCGCCGTCGGCGCTTAGCGCCGTCGCCACCACGCTTACGCCCGCGGCGATCAGCGCGATCGCTCTGCGCGCCGTTCCGTTCGGCTTCAGCGAGGCTATCACGCCCACGTCCAAAGCGCAAAGCAGACGCGGATTGTCGCCCTTGATCGTCTCGGCAAGAGCGACGCTGGATATGTTGTACTGACGGCACAGCCGCCTGAAAGGTTCTATCTGCGAATCGTCGTAGGTGAAGGCGATCAGTTTCAGATTTTTGTGGTAGCGGCTGACGAGCGCCTCCACGAGCAGTTTATGCCCGCTGTATTCGTCTAGATCGCCGAGAATGCCGATCAGCACGTTCTCTTCGCTCAACTCAAACTTAGCCCTGACTTCGGCGCGCCGTTTCTGGCGTTCGCTCTCGCTAAGCGGATCAAGCCCGCCATAAACTACGAAAACGCGATCGTTTCTCAGCCCGTAGCGCTCGATCAGATCGGCTTTTACCGCTTTGCTCGCCGCGATTACGCGCTTCGCGCCCTTTATCCAGCCGATCTTTTCGCCCACGCCGCAGACGGCGTTGATGCGATGCGCCTCTTTGAGCTGTCCCGCGCCCGAAGGCGTTTTCCCGTAGCTGACCAGCAGATTGACCCTGAAGCGGCTTCGCAACGCCTTGAAGGTGGCTCGCTGGTGCATATACGCCAGCAGACCGCTTTTAGCCGACAATATTCGCTCGATCGGCAGCTTCGCCTCTTTGACGGCGCGCGCGATCGGCGAGTTTGTCTCCAGCGCGATTCGTATATCGTGCCCGTCCGATTGCAACGCCGAGGCGATATTCAGCGCGTGCCATACCGCGTCGTTGTACTCGCGCTCGTAGAGCGCAAACAGAATGTTCATAGACCCTTTACCAGAAACAGGAATTTTTTAAGCGCTTTGGCGGCTTTTTTATCGATCCGGTATTCTAGCCTATTTAGGTAAGCGCCGATCTCTTCCGCGGCGATCGCGCTCTTTTTGGCGCGATCTTGCAATATGTACTGCGGAATACGCCGCGTCATACGGCGGAAAAACCGCTTTTCAAGGCGTTTTATCAGCCCGCCGCCGCTTGTGTAGCAGAGCTTTGAGAATACAAACTGCGTTTGGTATTTTTCGCGCCACGCCAGCGCCAGATCGACGGCTTTCGCGCCGTCCGCGTACAGTTTAAGCGCCTTATCGCCGATCGCCACGCGCCCTTTCAGCCCCAGCAGTTTTGCCAGCGCGTTGGAGGTTTCCGACTCCGCGTCGGGCTGAAACTCGCCCTCCAGCACAAGCACGCTGGTAACGGCTTTGCGCGCCAGTATGCCCATATTCGCGCCCTTCTGCCCGCGGCTGCGAATGCTGGAGATAAAGCCCGCGTCGATAACGCGCCGCTTATACATTCGGTTGATCGCGCTGGGCGGTCCTTTTTTGAAGTTGCTCATTTGCAAGAGGCGCGGGTAGTATCGCTTCAGAAAAAGACAGAACGGCAACAGGTTAAGATAGTCGATTCGTCCGAAAATCATCGCGCTCTTTTAGCATAAAAATCATTTTTGAAGCGTTCCCACCCGCCGCCAAGTATCGCCAGCCGCGCTTGGCGCATAAGCGATGCGTAGTAGTGCAGATTGTGCAGCGTAGCCAAGCGGTAGTAGGTCAGCTCGCCGGCGCGGAAAAGGTGGTTGATATAACCAAGCGAGAAATTGCGGCAGGTATAGCAATCGCACGCGGGATCGATCGGCGCGCTCTCGAGCGCGTAGCGAGACTGCTTGATATTGATCTTGCCAAAACTCGTGAAAAGCGTCCCGTTTCGGGCGTTGCGCGTGGGCATAACGCAGTCAAACATATCCACGCCGCGATCGATCCCCTCTATAAGATTCTCCGGCGTTCCCACGCCCATCAGATAGCGCGGCTTGTCGGCGCTCAATAGCGGCGCGACAAACTCGATAGTCTGATACATCTCTTCGGCGCTCTCCCCGACGCTAAGCCCGCCGATCGCGAAGCCGTCGAAACTAACGCCGTTGTATTCGATCGCGCTTAGCTCCGCCGCGCTCTGGGCGCGGAAGCTCTTATTCACGCCGCCTTGAACGATCGCGAAAATATGCCCGTTTGGCGCCTCGCCGCGCTCTCGCGCTTGAACGAAGCTCTCAAGCGATTGACGCGCCCACGAGCTGGTGCGCTCGATCGACTCCTTCAGGCGTTTGGGCTTTGCCGGCAGCGCGGGCAGATCGTCCAAGACCATCATAATGTCGCTGCCAAGTTTGATCTGCGTCTGGATAACCGTTTGCGGCGTGAAAAAGTGCGCGGAGCCGTCGATGTGGCTTTGAAACCTCACCCCTTCGTCGCTCACCTTGGCGCTTTTCAGGCTGAAGGCTTGGAAACCGCCGCTGTCGGTCAGAAACAAGCCGTTGAACTTCGTCCAGCCGCGCAAGCCGCCAAAACGCTCCGTCGCCTCCATACCGCGCCGGACATAGAGGTGGTAGGTATTGGCGAGGATAATTTGCGCTCGCAGAATCTCGTTTAAGTCGATCGCGTCCAGCGATTTGACCGCGCCAGCCGTGCCGACGGGCATAAAAACGGGCGTTTGAATCTCGCCGCGCTCGCATTCGATCGTAGCCGCGCGCGCGCCGCCGCATATAGCGTCAATCTTGAAACGCATCAGCTTTTTATCAGATCGTCAAATTGCGCGAGCACAAAAGGCGGTAGCGCGAAGGCGGCGTTGTGCGTATCGGTCGAATAGTAGCTCAGATTGTCAAGCGCGTCGGAGCGCTGGATTTTCAGGTTTGCCGTCGGGTGCGATTTTCGCGAGGCGAAAATATAGCCGTTGATCGTTCCGTCAAGCGGGGCGAACGCGCTGAACGCGCAGGGCAGTACGAAACGGCAGGATTGATAGGCTTTCATCTGCTCCCTTTCCAGCGCGCCGAAGGCTTTGAGCAAGACGCCGCCCTCCGTCAGTTTGTCAAGAAGCGATCTGGCTTCGTCGGCGTTTGGCTTTTGAGTTCTCAGATCGATAATCGCGTCAAATTTGCCCTCCAGCGACTCGGCGTTGATCGCTATCGAGCCGCTTTTCCAGATAACGCCCTCGGGCGCGTCAAAATCCGCCTCGCGCAGCGAACAGATCGCGATCTTGGCGCGATGTTTGGATATCTCGTCAATTAAAGTTTTGTCGATCGAAACGCCCAGAACCAGAACCGATTTCGGGTCGTCGATCACGCATAGCGGTATGTGCGCCGCCGTCTCGGCAACGATAGTTTTCATAGTCATAATAACGATCTTAGCGCCAAGCGGTTGAAGCGGTTTTATTGGCGCAAGGTTAAAATCGCCCGTTCAATTAAAGGCGCAAACAGATGGATTACAAACAAGCGGGCGTGGATATCGACGCGGGGAACGCTCTTGTGGAGGCGATCAAACCGGCGGTGAAATCAACTTGTATCGAGGGCGTTTTGGGCTCGATCGGTTCGTTTTCGGGCGCGTTCAGGCTGCCGGCGGGCTACAAAAAGCCCGTGTTGCTCGGCGCGACGGACGGCGTGGGGACCAAGCTGAGGCTGGCGATCGACAGCGGCGTTTTGCACAGCGTCGGGATCGATCTGGTGGCGATGTGCGTCAACGATCTGATATGCAATCGCGGCAAGCCGCTGTTTTTCTTGGACTACTACGCGACGGGCAAACTCAATCCGAGCGAGGCGAAAACGGTGATCGAGGGCGTGGCGGCGGGCTGCCGCGAAGCCGAATGCGCGCTGATAGGCGGCGAGAGCGCCGAGATGCCCGATATGTATAACGCGAAAGATTTTGATCTGGCGGGCTTTGCCGTCGGGATCGCCGAAGAGGAGGAGATCGTAAATCCGCCGCAAACCAAGGCGGGCGATATACTGATCGCGCTGCCAAGCTCCGGTTTGCACAGCAACGGCTTTTCGCTGGCGCGCAAATTGCTGTTTGACAAGCTTAAGATGAAGTTCGACGATCCTTTCGACGGCTTGAGGCTGATCGATATTTTGCTGAAACCCACCGAGATATATGTCAAACGGTTCGCCGCGCATAAGGCGAAGGTAAAGGCGCTGGCGCATATCACCGGCGGCGGCATAACGGAGAATCTGCCGCGATCGCTAAGCGAAGGCGTTCAAGCGGTAATCGAGAAAAATGCGATCCGGTCGCAGGCGATTTTCAAGCTGATGGGCGAATATGTAGCCGAGGCGGAGATGTTCAGAACCTTCAATATGGGCGTAGGTATGATCTGGGTCGTCGATAAAAACGACGCGGAGGCGATTGCCGCCTCCGTCGGCGGTTATCCGATAGGACATTTGGTTAGCGGCGATCGCTTAGTCAATTTCGTCTCCTAACCTTTCGCTCCGCCCCCCCCCTTCCACCCACTTCCCCCCTGACAAGGGGGGACTAAAGGGGGGTTTTCTCGCTTCTTATGCGAGCGTCGTTCTGCTTCCTCATTCCCCCCCCCTGACAAGGGGGGCTAGGGGGGGGGGGGTTGAGACAAGCCTCAATCCCATTAAACCCTAAAGCCGCTAAAAGCCCAGCGATCAGCGCAAGAGCGATGTTTTCAAGCGATTCGATCAAAAAGGTTTACTTTTTGGGCGGTAATTTAATCGAAAAAAGGCTAGAATGGCCGCAATTTACTTCAGACAAAGGGAGAATCGGCAAATGTCGTTACTTCAACTTGGTTCAAACGCTTTGTCAAACCAAGCGTTTCAATCCGACGCGCCAGCGCGTCAAGACCTTGCGTTTGCTTCAAACGCTACCACAAAAGCGTCGCAAAACGCTATCACAACCCAAGCGTCGCAAAATAACGCAAAAGCTTCAGCTTCCCTTAAGACGGAAAACAACCCCCCCCCCCCCCCGTTTTCAGCTCTAAACTAATAAAACGCTTCGCGATCCTGCTTGTTTCGTTTTTCTTGATCGGTTGCGGCGGAGGGGGAGGCGGTTCGTCTGGCGGCAACAATGGCGGCAATCCCATTCTTAGCTCCGCTAAAGATATAACCAGCTTTAGCTTCTCTAACGGCGCCATTAAACCTTTCGCTATTGTCGGAACAGAGATCAATGGCACCATTGATTACTACTCAACCAATCTAACGCCAAGCGTAGTCGTTTCTCCTCAAGCCGACTATACGCCTAAAACGGCGGTAACAACCTTTGGAGAGCCTATAACCTACACGGTTACGGCTCAAGATAGTTCAACCAAAGATTACCAAGTAAGGGTAAGGCGAGCGATCGTAATCAACAATGAAACCGATCTGGCAAGAGCCCTAACCGATATAGGTAACGACGGAACGCTAACGCAGATTGATTTGATCTTTAATATTGGTACGATCAATCTATCCTCTGCATTTACGATTCCTTCGAGCTGGTCAAGCAAAGGTATTGTGTTTGAAAACAATACTACGGGACAAGGCGCTATCGTAATCGGTAATTTGATAGACGA
>JAITEA010000169.1 GCA_031282285.1 Helicobacteraceae bacterium | reverse complement strand
CCCTGCGCCACTCTGGCAAAGCCTATCAGCGCGCCGTAGCAAACCGAAAAGGCGAAAACCGCCTTTGACACGCCGCCGCTCAGAACCAGCGCCAGCGATACGAAATAAAAACCCACCGTCGCGTGTCCGCTTGAGAACGAGCAGTTTTTATCGCACTCGCCGGCTATCACAAGCGGCGGCGTAAAGCGTTTATCCCCGCCAAAATCTACGATCTGCGACGGGCGCGCCCGTCCGAAACCGTCCTTAAAGATCGCATTGACCACCAATCCCGGTCCCAGCGCGTAGCTCAAGATCAAAAACAGCAGCAGATAACGCCTCGCGTAAAAAAACCGCAGTTTGGCGCGCCAAATCAGCGCCGCGCCGCCGATCGCCGCGCAGCAGAAGACGAAAAACGCCGTGATATACGGCGCGTAGTCGTAGAGGAATCGCAAAAACGGATCGCCGCTTAGATACCATTCGCCGCCGGCGTAAAAAAACGAGCTGATCCAAATATCTATAAATGAAAACAAGATCAAAAACAGCGCGAGTAGCGCCGAAAGCGTCAAAAACCGCCAAGAAACGCCAAGAAACATAAACCGCCTTAGTAAAACTAGAGTCGGCAGTGTAGCATTACAACTTTAGAAAGGGACGAAAGATGCGATGAAAACTCTGGAAGAGAGCGTTAAGCGCCTGCCGCAGAGCGCGGGCGTCTATCAGTATTTCGATCAAAACGGGCGGTTGCTCTACATCGGCAAAGCCAAGAACCTGAAAAACCGCGTCAAGCAGTATTTCGCCTTCACGCCGTCGTTCGCGCCCGAACCGCGCCTGAGCGCGAGGATCGCCAAGATGATAAGCGAAACGAGGTCGCTAGAGTATATCGTCGTCCAGAGCGAAAGCGACGCGCTGATACTTGAAAATTCGCTGATCAAACAGCTTAAGCCAAAATACAACATATTATTGCGCGACGATAAAACCTATCCTTATATCTATATCGATCTCTCGCAGGATTTTCCGCGTTTTGAGATTACGCGCAAGGTGATCGCCGCGAAAAAGGTTAAATATTTCGGACCGTTCGCGAGCGCGGCAAGGGATATATACGACGCGCTCTACGCGCTCTTTCCAATCGCGCAGAAACGCGGCTGCCTGAAGGAGAAAAAAGCCTGTTTATTCTATCAGATAGGCAAGTGCGCCGCGCCGTGCGTAGGACTAATTGACAAAGCGTCGTATCGCGCTATGATCGATAAGGCGGCGGAGCTAATCAACCACAAAGAAAAACTAGCCAAAGCGCTTGAGCCAAAGATGATCCAATACGCCAATGCCGAGCATTTCGAGGAAGCGGCAAAGATACGCGATCAGATGCGCGGCATTCTATCCAGCGCGCCGTTAAGCGGAGTCGATCTGGCAAGACAAGAAAACTTCGATGTTTTAGCGCTTGCCGACTTGGGCGATAGCGCCGCCGCGGCGCTACTGTTTATACGCGAAGGCAAGATTATCTCAAGCTCCGTTCAGAGTTTTAGATTTTCGCAGGGTTACGACGAGGACGAGGCGTATAAACGATCGTTTATGTCCTTTTATCTACCAGATATGCCCGTTACCGCCGCTACGATCTATGTGGCAAAGGCGTTTGCCGAAACCGACACGATCGAGCGGTGGCTAAACGATCTGTACAAAAAGCGTTTTGAGATCGTAGTTCCCAAGATCGGCGCGAAAAAAGCGCTGGTCGATCTAGCGCTCCAAAACGCCAGAGAAGCGCTGAAAAAAGAGGCGCAAAATCTCTCGATAGAAACGGCGATCAAAGAGCTACTCAAGTTTGAAAATATTCCTAAACGGCTGGAGATTTTCGACAACTCGCATATAATGGGCGAAGCGGCGGCTGGAGCGATGGTAGTATTTGATAATAATAAGTGGGTAAAAAACGACTACAGACATTACAATCTAACGGCAAACAACGAATACGATCAGATGTTTGAGACGCTAAGCAAGCGAGCGGAAAAGTTTGGCGAAAACCCGCCGCCAGAGTGCTGGGTGATTGACGGCGGCGAGACGCTTAGAAGGCTTGCCGGCGATATTCTTAGCAGCGTCGGCGTTAAGATCGACATTGTGGCGATCGGCAAAGAAAAACTCGACGGCAAAGCCCATCGAGCCAAAGGTGCGGCAAAGGATATTCTATACGCAAACGGCGAAGTTTTCCGTTTAGAAGTTAGCGATAAGCGACTTCAATTCTTTCAGAAACTGCGCGACGAAGCGCACCGATTCGCGATCGCGTTTCACCGCAAACAGAAGCGCAAATCTGACGCGAAACTTAAAATCCTAAAAGTCAAAGGCGTTGGCGACGCTACGCTAAAAAGGCTGATTCAGGTTTTCGGCTCCTTTGAGGCGATTAACGGCGCAAGCTACGAGGAGATCGCGGCGGCGGCGGGACAAAGAGCGGCTAAAGCGCTAAAGGGCGAGCGTGAAGGTAGTTGAAATATTTCGATCGATAGAGGGCGAAGGCGCCTTTATGGGAGCGCCGACGACTTTTATTCGTCTGTTTGGCTGCAATATGCGCTGCGTCTGGTGCGACAGCGTTTATACTTATGAAGGTAAATACGAGGAGATCGCGATCGAAAGCATCGCGGCTAAAGCGGCATATTTAGGCGGATCGGTTTTGAGCGTAACGGGGGGCGAACCGTTTATGCACGACGAGCTTGGCGCATTGTGCGATGCGTTATCGGCGTTAAACAAAACGATCAAGATAGAGACTAACGGAACGCTCTGGCAGAGGATAGACGCTAAAGTACATATTACGGTATCGCCAAAGCCGCCAAAATACGCGATCGACGATCGTATCGCAAAAGCGGCAAACGAATTAAAGTTTGTCGTTGATACCGAGCTGAATGAAGCGATATTATTACGCGATGTTTTTCGAGCGATCTACGATCGCGGCGTAGCGCCGACTTTGCAGCTAGAATCAAACAAAGCAGATTCTTTAGCGCGGGCGCTTAAACTGCAAAACGATCTTTTAGATCGCGGCGTTAGCGCTCGCGTCCTGCCTCAACTCCATAAACTCCTTAATCTCCCCTACATATCCCCGCGCAGTCAGAAATCCATCTCATAAAACCACCAACATGCAAAAAGCGCTTTGATCGCATTCTCCCCCGCGCGCTTAAAGCCGCCTTTTAGATCGCTTATTGAGCGTCTAGCGCGACGAAGGGGTATCCCCGTTAGCGAGCAAAGCGAAGCGTTAAACAGGGGAATAGTCGCGTTTGCGTGTAATAGAGAGATAAAAGGATTAAAGGCTCAAAGCGC
>JAITEA010000149.1 GCA_031282285.1 Helicobacteraceae bacterium | reverse complement strand
ACTTTTAGCGATTACGAGTCAAAAACCAAAGATTTTACGCTGCCAAAGTTTATCAAGCGCTTCTTAGAACCCGTATTTAGCGAAGCGCTTGGCAAAACGCTTAAGCCGGACGCGGCGCGTATCAAACCAGTTTTGGACGATCGAATGTTCGCGGTTTGCCACTATAAAAACGATCGGTTTAGCGAAGAGCTGAAAAACGGCGGCTTTAAAACAAGCGAAAATTGGTACAAGTTTGTTTTTGTCGATAACGTGAACGGAAGCGGGTTAAGCTGCCAAAATCAGGATATGCTAGGCGGACTGATCGGCGAAACCACCTATACGCGCTGGAGCGATCTCGGTACGCTTTACGGCGTAAGCCGCTATTCGTTCGTATGCGTAAGCAATAATGAAAATTTTGGACGCAATGTAATATCCGCGCACTTTAAGACAATGTATCGCGAACTAGCGTTGATATGGCTTATGAATCGCGCAACTATCCTAGCGTTTTCGGAAGAGGCGGCGCATATTTCGCGTCATATCGAAAAATACTCGGATAGCGCCAATAAAATCAACGGGCTGTACGGGCAGTATATCCGTTTTATAAACCGCTTTTATTTTCGCGAGGTAAGCCCGCAAGAGCAAGGCATAGAGCTACACGATCTAGCTATAAAAAATATGCGTATCAACGAACAGCTAAAAGCGCTCGACGAAGAGATAGAGGAGCTAAACGCCTATACCAGCGCGGCAAAAATGGAGAGATTAACCACATTGGGCGCCTGCTTGTTGCCGCCATCGTTAGTCGTCGGCTTTTTCGGCGTAAATACTTTTGCTTGGGAACACTATATCGACGCAACTTGGGGTTGGATAGTAACGAGCGTAGTTATAATATTTGGCTTTGCGTTGGCCTGCATAACAACAAAATGGGCGCTAGGCAGATGTCCTAGAAGCAAGCGATCGTCTAATAAATACAAGGAGAAAGCATGAGCTACATCTTTAAGATTCAATTGACCCAGCTAACGCCGTTGCTACATTTTCAGTATGGTTGGCCTGGCGCGACGCTTAGAGCTACCGAGTTTAAGCCGAAATTCGATCGTTTTCTGATTGCTAATGAGTTCTGCTCGCCAAACGAAGGCAAAAAGACGCTAGACTACAAAGTTACAATCACGGTCGACGATCAGCTTAAAGAAAACAATTTATATCCGCCAAATAAATTTCTGTTTTTTGGCAATATGGGTTCTGACGGACAAGAAAAGCAGGATACCAAGGAACTGGTAAAGCATAAACAAATCAAGCTAACATTTATGAGTTTCAACTCAAAATTAATCGAAACAATAAAAGAAAAAATATGTATTTTCTTTGCTTTGCATAATTTCGGCACGCGCCAGAGCAAAGGATATGGAGGTTTTTATCCTGTCAAAAGTAATGATTACAATTACATTTCTTTTCAAAATGCGCTAGAGCAATGCGTAAAGCTTAAAGTTAGTAAAGACGACGAGCGATGCAATAAGTGTATCGCCGTGTTTGAGCTTACGGGAGGAAAAGGTGGATGGGAGAAAAGAGTTGTCGATTTCCATAAATTATTAAAAGCGGGAATCAATAACAGCCGTCTGCAGGAAACCTCAAATAACGAGAGCGACAATAGGGACATGAACGAAGATAGCAAAGATACTAAATATTATCAAAAATCGCTGTTATGTAGATATATGATTGCGAAGGGAATTCGCTGGGAAAAAAGAAAGATTAAAAAAACTTATCCTGAACTTGTGAAACGAGACGCAGTGAGAGTTGTATATAGAGATCGCCCAAACGATCGGACTATGTTTGTGAGAGCTTTGCTTGGCTTAACCAGTCAGTATAAATATGGAAAAAAGAGCGTCAATGTTGACGATACTGCTCCAGAACAAGATAGAATTGTTCGTTTCAGATCGCCAATCACATACAAAGTCAATGGCAATTCCATATATATTATATGCTTCAATTCATACGAGAGCTTGTTTGGCAAAAGATTTAAATTTTCATTAGAGGAGTCGAGTGGCGAGCCTTTTCTGCTTAGCGTTCCCAATGAAAAAGAGTTTGATTTATTAGATTTTATGCGCGAGGCAGGCAAAATGCTAGAAACGCTAGATTTATCTCTTACTGCGTTACATAGCGCAAAACTCATTCTAATCAAGGATTCTTAATGAGATATACGGCTTTGACGATCGGTCCTATTTACGAAGCGCTTTCGCTCGCCGAGAAAACGCGCGGAATCTGGGCGGCAAGCTATATGTTCAGCAATCTGATGCGCGACGCTCTGAATAACCTTGAGGATAAGTCGGCGGCGATCTCTCCTTCGGTTAATAAGCTAAACGCAAAGCAGAGCGCGGCGGGGCTTTTCAACGATCGCGCGTTTTTGAGGGGCGATCGCGCCGAAGAGCTGAAGGCGGCGTACGAAAAGGCGAGAGATAAACTCATCGGCATGATCGCCGCGGCTAATCCAAACGGCGATCGCGCCAAAATCGCTGCGTTTTGCAAGCGGTTTTTTACCTACGCGATAATCGTTAAAGACGTTGCCGACGGCGTAAATCCGCTCTTGGCGTTCAACGAGCTTGCCGCCGCCGAACAAGAACCGTCGATCGCGCAAAACGGCGAGGGCGTAAACTATCTGCTCGAGTTTTTTCAAAATATAAACGGCAGCAAATTAAAGGAGATAGCCTACGGCGAAAGAAGCGGCTCTTTCAAATCGCTGCCGCGTATCGCCGCGCACGGGCTTATTAACGGCAAAGAGGCGTCGTTTGATTTTGACGATAAAGATATAGACGATACGGCGATATACGAGAGTCTGCAAAAAGACAAATCGTTCAGACAGCTCTATAAATATATCGCCATCGTTTACGCCGACGGCGATAATATGTCCAAAACGCTTTCGGCTTTAAGCGTCGAAAAGACGACGGAATTTTCCGCCAAATTGCTGGATTTTTCGCGAAGAGCCGCGGAGCGGATCGAAGGCTTCGGCGGTCTGCCCGTTTACGCGGGCGGCGACGATCTGCTCTTTTTCGCGCCCGTTTATTCGGGCGAAAAGACGATTTTCGCCCTGCTTGAGGAGTTGGGAGCGGATTTTGAATCGGCGACGGACGGCAAGAGTACGCTTAGTTTCGGCTTGTCGATCTCGTACTATAAGTTTCCGCTTAGAGAGGCGCTTGAGTTTGCGCGCAACGAGCTGTTTGTAAAAGCAAAAAACGCGAAGGGCAAAAACGCGCTTGCCTTTATCATTCAAAAGCATAGCGGGCAGTCGTTCGAGAGCGTTTTGAGCAAAAGCGAACTAAGCGATCTAATCGAGATCGCGCAAAACGAAACCGACGAAAATACGGCGCTGCCTCGCGGTCTGCACTACAAATTGGCGCAGCATGAAACGCTGATCAACCAAACTCCAGATAATCGCCTGAGGGCGTTATTTGACAACCTGTTTAACGAAGAGATTCATCAGACTCGCTTCAAAGCGTCGCTCGACGCCTCTTTATCGCTGCTTATCAAACTGAGATCGAGCGACGAAACGGACGCGACGAAAAAACTATGGGCGATCCTATCCGCCGTTAAATTGTTGAGGAGTTGATATGAGCCGTTATCTAATCACGCTAAAACCGATCGAGCCGTTTTTCTTCGGCGGCGAATATACCTTCGGCGAAGAGAGCGAAAACAAAAAGGCAAACTACTACGCCAAAAGCCGCCTGCTGCCGCAGCAAACGCAGGCGCTGGGAACGATAAAAAAGGCGCTGCTAAACCTATCGGGATTGCTAACGCTTAGAAGCGGCGGCGAACGGATAGATCAGCGCGAATACCAGCGCGCCGCGGAGCTGGTCGGCGAGGCAAAAACAAACGGCGCGATCCAAAGTTTCAGCCCCGTTATGATCGCCTATAACGGCGACTTATGGTTAAGGGCGCCAAAATCGTTTGAGTTTCGCCTGATCGAAACAAGCGGCAAGAGCGTAATAAACGGCAGAACGCTACCGCTAGCGTACGCGCTCGAAGGTTTTGAGGATAAATCAAAGCTCGCCAGCGGCTGGATCGACAAAGAGGGCAAGTTCAAAGACGACAAAGACTTTTTCAAATCGTTCGCGCAGACCGGCGTAACAAAACGGGGCGACGGATCGCGCGAGAACGAGGATAAAGGCTTTTATAAAAAAACCTCGTACACGCTTATAGGGGGCGCGGCTTTTGCCTTTTTGCTTGAAATCGATCGCGAAAAGACGAAGGAAAAAATTAATCTGACCAAAGAGATCGTTTTTATGGGCGCGGAACGCTCGCCGTTTTTACTCGAAAGCGTCGAGGAGAGCCGAACCTTTGATCAGATTATCGGCGATCGTTACCGCAAGCAAAACGACGCCGATCGCATAGTGTTGCTCTCCGATAGTTTCGCGCCCGATCTGGCGCAAAGCGCCAAGCTAATCGTAGGCGAAAAAATATCGCGCCGCGAGCTTGAGCGCAAAAACGGCGGCAAGGTTTCAAAAGGCGAGCTAAGCTATATGCTGAGCGCGGGTTCCGTCGTATATCCAAGCGATCTCAACAAGGCGCAAGAGGCGCTTAACAATCGCGATCTTCAAGCGATTGGGTTCAACCAATACCAAACGATAAAAGGAAAGTAGATGTTACTGACGCACAAGTTTTATACGATTACCGCGTTAAGCGTTCTGCACGCGGGCAGCGGCGACGCTAATTTCGGCGTGGTGGATAACGAGGTTCAGCGCGATCCGATTACCGGTTTGCCCAATATTCACGCAAGCTCGCTTAAAGGCGCGTTGCGCGAGTTTGCCAGATACAAAAAGTCTCCGGCGATCAAACAGATCTTCGGCGGCGAGACGACCGATAAAGACGGCTCTTTCGCCGGCAAAGTTAAGTTTTACGAGGCGCGTTTATTGGGTTTGCCCGTTAGAAGCGACGCGCGACCCTATTTTGTCGCCATATCGCCTTCGATCGCCGCCGATTTGCTAAATACCGCGCAAACGCTCGGCGTAAGTTTGGGCGCTTATAA
>JAITEA010000010.1 GCA_031282285.1 Helicobacteraceae bacterium | reverse complement strand
TCTCGCACGCCTTTTTCGCGTCGTTTAGCGCCTTTTCGCGTTCGCCGCGTTTGGCGTAGAGCTTGCCGCGCTCGGTCAAAATGGTAGCCGCCACAAACCCGCCGTCACGCTCGATTACGGCGCTATAGTTTCCGATCGCCTTTTCGTCCTCGCCCAGATCGCGGTAAATGTCGCCCAGCGCGCGAAACGAATCCGCCGAGTTGTCCGCGTATTGATCCGATTTGGTTGTTACGCTGAAATCGGCGATCGCCTTTTGATACGCTTTCAACTTCGCGTGGAGCGTACCGCGAAAGTAATACGAATTGAGCGTATAACTTCGTTGAATGATTTCGGGCGGCGAGTGATTGGGCGGGAGATTATCGTATATAAGCGCCGCGTCGATATCAAAACCAAGCTCGATCGCTTTGGTAAAATCGGCGATCGCCTTTCGATACGCGTCGTTTTCGTCTATCTTACGCCCTTTTGGAAGCGAGTTCGCGCATAGCGAAGCGTCCTGTTGGCAGTCGGCGACGGACATATACAATAAGCCGCGAAAGTAATACGCCTCTTGATCGATAGGCTTTTTCTCGATCCTGCGCGTATAGCCGGCAATCGTCTTTTCATAGTCGCTGAAATCTGGTCCTGTATCGCCATAACACGCGCTAAACGCCAGCGCCGCGATCAGGCACGCTTTCAAAACTATTCGCCGCATATTTGCCTCCTTTTTCGCTCCGCGCGAAACGCTCCGATCTCGATATTTTTTGTTGGCGACAATTTAAGATTAATTCGCGTTTTGGAGCCTTTTGAGCATAGCGCAATCGCCCATGTACTTCTCGCACGCCGTTTTGGCGTCGCTTATCGCCTTGTCGTATTCGCCGACCAATTCGTAAAGCTCGGCGCGTTTTATATAGGGGCTGGCGGGATAAAACGGGCGGGCGCGCTCGATCTCGCCGCTGTAACTTTCGATCGCGCCGTAGTAATCGCCAAGTTTGATATAAATGTTCGCCAGATCGCGGTAAGCGTGCGGAAAATCTGGATGGGCTTCAATCGCGCCCTTGTAATCCTCGATCGCCGCTTCGTAACGCCCCAGCGCGACGCGGCTTGCTCCGCGTCCCATATACGCGAGGTATCGATCGCACGTCGAATACGGCATACTGTTATCTATCGCGAGCGCCGCGGAGTAATCGGCGATCGCTTTTTCGTAGTTTTCGTTTGCTTTTGCGCCGCCGCCAAGAGACGACGCGTACTTAAAATATAAATCCCCGCGATAGCATTGGATCAGCGGTATATACACATCTGCAAACTCAATCGCTTTAGAGTAATCGGCTATCGCGTTTTCGTAATCGCCCCGCGATTGGTATATCGACCCGCGTTGCCAATAAAGATTGTGCGCTTCAGGTTTGCTCTCAATCTGCCGCGTCCAATACTCGATCGTCAGCGTTTCGGGATCGATAGTCGGCTTCGTTGCGTAGCAGGCGAGCGCCGATAGATATATCGCCAAAACCGCCAGAACGCCGCGCCGCATATTCGCCTCCAGAGTTAGATTTTGCCCGCGCTCCCCAAAACCTTCATTCGCGCAATCAGCATCGCCGTAACCGCGGCGCGCGCGGGTTTGAAATAGTTGCGCGGATCGATCTCGCTAGGACTTTCTTTGACCACTTTGCGTACCTGCGCCATAAAAGCGATCCTAAGATCGGTGTCGGTATTTACCTTGTTGATGCCGCCTTTGATCGCCTCTTCCAGAAAGTTCGCCGGTACGCCTTTGGAGCCTTTCAGATCGCCGCCGGTTTGCTCGAACGAAGCGCGAACCTCGTCGGGGATCGAGCTTGCGCCGTGAAGCACCAGCGGAACGCCCGTGCGCCGTTTGACCTCTTTGAGCAGTTCAAACTCCAGCTTCGGCTCGCCTTTGAACTTAAACGCGCCGTGGCTTGTGCCGATCGCGGGCGCGAGGTAATCCACGCCGCTTTCCTTCACAAACTTTTCGGCTTCCGCCGGATCGACCAGCGAGGCGTTTTTGCCCTCTACGACGATGTTGTCCTCGATACCCATCAACCGCCCAAGCTCCGCCTCCACGCCCACGCCGACGCTGTGCGCGACGCGGACGACCTCTTTTGTGATCGCTAGATTTTCGTCGAAGTTGTGATGCGAAGCGTCGATCATCACGCTGGTGAAGCCGTGAGCGATCGCGTTCACGCACGATTCAAACGAGGTGCCGTGATCGAGGTTGAGCGCGACGGGAATGTGCGGATATTTTTCGCTTAGCGTTTTGGTGATCGCGTAGAGCATATCGGCGCCGGCGTATTTGATCGCGCCCTCGCTACACTGAACGATAATAGGCGAGGCGGCTTCGTTCGCCGCCTCAAAGATCGCTTGCGCGATCTCCATATTGTTGAAGTTAAACGCGCCGACCGCGTAACCGCTATCGTGCGCCTTGCGCAGTAGTTTCGCGCCGCTGATTAACATAGCCGATCCTTACTGGTACGAGATTTTGGCTTTGGCTTTAAGGGCTTCGATCTCCTTCTCCACCGCCTCTTCAAACTTCTTGGATTTAGCGCCTTGCCTTATCTGCTCGGCAACCTCGTCAAAAGGTATCAAGCCCGCTTTTTTATGATCCACTTTCAAAATTACATGGTAGCCAAAATCGCTCTTGACGGGATTTTTGGTGATCTCGCCGTTTTTCAGGGCAAACGCCGCGTCGGAAAACTCTTTAACCATACGATCTTGCGAAAAATAGCCTAGATCGCCGCCGCGTTCCGCGCTGCCCGGATCGATGGACTTCTCTTTGGCGAGCTTTTCAAACTCCGCTTCCAGATCGGCGCCTTTTTTGCCGCTCAACGCCTTGATGATCGTTTTCGCGTCGCCCTCTTTTTCTACAAGAATATGCCTTGCGCGGACGGTTTCGGGGCGTTCAAGCCGCGCTTTGTTCTCCTCGTAAAACTTCTTGGCTTCCGCGTCGGTTACCTTGATCGAATCCGACTTTTTCTTGAGGTAAGTACTAAAAAGCAGGCTCTCCCGCAAAGCGTTAAGC
Source organism: Helicobacteraceae bacterium (assembly GCA_031282285.1). GTDB lineage: Bacteria > Campylobacterota > Campylobacteria > Campylobacterales > SZUA-545 > JAIRNH01. The sequence goes on along the minus strand of JAITEA010000010.1, from coordinate 255 downwards.
CGCGTGTTGTATTCCGCGTCCTTCTCCACGCCGTCTTTCTTTGCCTGCTGTACCAGCAATGTCTGCTCGACGACCCTGTCGAGAATCTCCTTTTTTTGTTCGTCGGTAAGCTGCTCGTAAGAGGGGGCTTGGGGATTTTGCGAGAGCAAAATATTGATCTCCTCGCTGGTAATCTTGTCGCCATTAACGGTGGCAAGCGTAGCCGCGCACAGACTCGAAGCGGCAAACGCCGCCAACACCAAAACTCGTTTCACT
>JAITEA010000007.1 GCA_031282285.1 Helicobacteraceae bacterium | reverse complement strand
GCTATAGCCACGATCGCGCTGATCGTAATATCGATTACGGGGCTTTACCTCTATCTGCCGTTTATGAGGAGAAACTTCTACTCCTCGCTAAAGATAGATTTCAGAAAGAAAGGCAGAGGGTTTCTGTATAAGCTCCACTCGGTATTTGGCGTATGGACGCTGATCTTTGTATTGTTAATGTCGCTAACGGGGCTTTGGTGGTCGTATGATTGGTATAGAAACGGAATATATTGGCTTGCTGGCGTAGAACCTACGCAAAGAGGGTTTCAGCCTCAGGGACAGCAGGGGCAGGGACAAACTCAAGGGCAAGGACAAGGGCAGACTCAGGGACAAGGACAGGTTCAAGGTCAGTTGCAGATGCAAGGTCAAGGGCAAACTCAGGGGCAATTGCAAACTCAACCAAGCGCAGGTAATCAAGGCGGAAGCGTAACGGCTAATATGGAAGGCAGAGGTGAAGCAAGAGGCGCTAACGCCGAAAGTCGCGGAGCAAACGCTGAAGGCAGAGGAGAAACTAGAGGAACAGGCGAAGCGCGAGGCGATCGCAACGCTTTTAACGCTGAAAACAGAGGAAATCCAAATACCGCGATTAACGCAGAAAGTAGAGGCGAAACGCGAGGCGCTAACGCTGAAAGTCGCGGAGCTAACGCCGAAGGCAGAGGCGAAGCAAGAGGATCGGGCGTAACGGCTAATTCTGAAGGCAGAGGTGAAACGCGAGGCGCAGGAGGCGAAGCGCGAGGCGCTAACGCTACGGCGCAACCAATTGCGACGGGCGAAACGCGAGGCGCAATCGCAACAGACGGCGCCAGAACTCAACCAAGCGCTCAGCAACAACCTCCCGCTCCAAGAACAAGCGAGGATTATCTAGCGGCGGCAAAGGCTTACGATCTGTTCAAACAAACCGTTGGAGAGGATTACAGAAGCGTTACGATTACGCTTCCTCAAGCTGGCGCAAGACTATTTAGCCTCAACTATATAGAGCAGAACCCAGCCCATAGCCGCGCTTCCAATCAATTACAGCTTGATACCGACAAAAACGAGATTGTAAAACACGCCAGATACGACGATAGAACGCTTGGCGAGAAGTTTATAGGCAGTATATTCCCTCTGCATAGCGGCGATTTCTTTGGCGTCGTAGGGCTTGCGTTGTATTGCGTATCCAGCTTTGCTATGGCTTTGTTTGCCATAACGGGCTATATGCTCTACTACGAGCGCTTTGTGAGAGAACGAAAACGCAAGAGGAACAAAAGAGAGCAAGACGACGATAACGAGCCAAGCGCTCAAGTCGTAGTTAGTCCTGCGGCAAGGGGGGAGTTTGGGGAAGCCTAAGCGGGGGAGTTTGGCGCTCGCGGCTTTCGGCGATTTAGCGATCGCAATGGGTATAATACCGCTATGACTTTACTTGGACACAACGGAGCGGGCAAAAGCACGCTGATTAGTTATCTTTTAGGTTTTTACAACAGGTTGGATCAACATCCGTTTCTGCCGCATTTCGCGGAGCATATCAAGCCGCTCGATCGCCGCGACGTCGGCTACGCGCCGGAAGCGGCGTGGCTGACGGGAAAGGCGTGCGCGGAGGATTACCTTCGTCTGATGGCGAATCTGCGCGGCGCTAAAAGTTACGACTGCGCCGCGCTGTTTGATCGCGTCGGGCTGCGCGCCGATCCGAAAAAGCCCATCAAAACCTACTCCAAAGGTATGAAACAGCGGCTGCTTTTGGCGATCGCGCTGCTTGGCGAGCCGACGACGCTCGTTCTGGACGAACCCACAAGCGGGCTTGATCCCTTCGGGCGCGACGAGATAGAGTCCCTGCTTGTCGATCTTGCCGCGACTCACAAGTTGATCGTATGCACGCATTCGCTTGAGCTTGCCGACAAGCTCGGCGACGAGGTGTGGATTTTGTGCGAGGGCAAAATTGCCTGTCAGAAACGCTTTGAGACGATCAAAGAGCTGGAAGAGACTTTTTTCAGGCTGCGCCCCTCTCGGGTGGATTAGGCTTGTTTTATTACGAGATCGCCTTTGTAGGGCTGAAACTCGCCCCGCTGACCTACGCGAGCGAGATCGCAATCGAAAGCGGGGCGAAAATCGTCGCGCCGCTTAAGGCAAAACCAAGAGAGGCGATCGTATTACATCAAACCAAAACGCCCGACTTCGCGTGCGAAAATATATCCGAGATTTCAGACGAGCTGATCGCGCCCGCATATCTGAAAACCGCGAGATTTATCGCCGAATATTATATCTGCGAAATCGGCGAAGCGCTGTCGCTTTTTGGCGCCGCGAAACCAAGCGCGATTGAACCGATAATCGTCGATACGCGCATCGAGCTTAACGATCGCCAGCAAGAGGCGCTTGATTTTATCGATCGCCCCAAACCTACGCTGCTTTTTGGCGACACCGGCAGCGGCAAAACCGAGATATATATGAAACTCTTCGAGCGCGTTTTGAACGATAATAAAACCGCGCTCTTTTTGATGCCGGAGATTAGTTTAACGCCGCAGATCGAAAAGCGCTTAACCGATCGCTTCGGATCGCTCGCGGCAATCTGGCACTCCAAAGTCGGCGCGGCGAAAAAGCGCAAGATTTTGGCTAGCGTCGCCAGCGGCGCGGTTCGCGTAGTTGCGGGCGCCAGAAGCGCGCTGTTTTTGCCTATGCCAAATCTTGGCGCGATCGTTATCGACGAGGAGCACGACGAAAGCTACAAATCCTCCGCCACGCCCAGATACAACGCCCGCGACTGCGCCGTCGTCCTAGCCAAAGCGCTGAATATCCCGATCGCGCTTGGCAGCGCCACCCCTTCGGCGGTTAGTTACAGCCGCTTTGAAACCTTCCGGTTAAGGGGGCAGTTTTTTGCCGAGGGAGCGCGGCGATTTAGGTTTATCCCAAGCGCGAGCGACGCGCCTACGCCCGAAGTTATTGCCGCGCTAAGCGCCGCGATCGCGCGCAAAAAGCAGGCGATCGTATTTCTGCCCACCCGCGCCAACTTCAAATATCTCGTCTGCCAAAGGTGCGGCGAGAGCGTCAAATGCCCGTTTTGCGAGGTGGGAATGAGCGTGCATAGCGCCAAACGCGCCTTGATCTGCCACTACTGCAACGCCGTCCTGCCAATCCCGCGAGTCTGCCCCAAATGCGGAAGCGAGGAGCTGTCGGCAAACAGACACGGCGCGGCGGAGGTCGCGGCGACGCTTAGAGAGGCGCTGCCAAACGCCGTAATCGCGCAGTTTGATCGCGACGCCATCAAAACCGAAGCGGCGCTGAGAAAGACGCTTTCGCTTTTCAACGATCGGCGGATCGATATTCTTGTCGGCACGCAAATGCTGTCGAAAGGACACGACTATCACGAGGTCGAACTATCGGTCGCGCTGGGGCTGGATCGCCTGCTGGCGCAGAGCGATTACAGAGCCGAAGAGCGCGCGGTAGGTCTGCTGCTACAGCTTGCGGGCAGGGCGGGGCGCAAAAGCTCCGCGCTGGTGTTGGCGCAGACGGCTAACGCCGATCGCTTCGCGCCGTATATCGAGGATTACGAGCGGTTTTTGAAAGACGAGATACAAAAACGCGATCCGCTCTACCCGCCGCACGCCCGCCTGCTGCGCGTCGTGATCGCCTGCGCCGACGAAGCCGC
>JAITEA010000042.1 GCA_031282285.1 Helicobacteraceae bacterium | reverse complement strand
AAGCGTTTGGGTCGAGAAGCGGATTTCTGACGGGAGTTAATCCGTGAAAGGGCACCGAGCGAACCGTCAATCGCGGAGGATACACGCTCAAACGCTTGCGTATTTATTTTTCATATGGTGAGCCGCTCTTTGCGCCTCTTGATTGCCGTGTTGCCCATAAAGAGCGTCGCTATGGTAATCCCCAGAATAACGCTTGTTTCCGTGGTCATTTACGCTATACTCCATCTCTATGAAAACAAGTAACGGATACGCAAGCATAAGCAAGAATATGAGCGACGGGGCGATCATAGCCCTGACGGTGGCGATTAACGCCGTGATTTTGTATATCGCCGGAATTACAAGCGGCGTTGCGTCGCCTACCGCTGAAATGACGATCGTCGGGGCGCTCGGACTCTCGCTTCTTATATCGCTCTTTATGGGTCCGATTGTTGGAACCGAAGCGGTAATAATTGACGACATAATTTCTTTCGCGCGTGAAGTCCGAGCGAAAAATCGCGCCGCCCAAGCAAGCGCGAAGTAACCGCAACGCCTTATCTGCCCCCCCCCCACAACTTTTGGCAATTTTTCGTCCCATTCGTTATTTTCTATCAAAAGTGCAAGGCTTTTTGGGTTCAGAGGCGGCAAAAGCGGGGTTTGGTACAATTCGCCCTTAAGCGCGGGGCGGCGGTTTGCTAAGGTCAAGGCTTGCCGCGCCAAAGAAAAGGCATAAACGATGGCGATTATAAAAAGTTTGCTTGATCAAGACCTCTACAAAATCACTATGCAGCGCGTCTATTTTCACCGCTTCTCTAACGCCACGGCGCGTTTTGAGTTTCGCTGCCGCAATAAAGGCGTGGTTTTCACAAAAGAGATGTTCGCCGAGATCGAAGCGGAGATCAAAGCGCTGGATAATCTTAAGTTTGAAAAAGACGAAATTGAGTTTATCGGCGATCTCTATTATATGAAAGAGGCGAAGGGTTATCTGGAGTTTTTGCGCCTCTTTCGGTTAAACGCCGATTATATCCGCGCCGATCTGAGCGAGGAGGGCAGGTTGTCTATCGTCGCCGAAGGTCCTATCTGGCTTGCGTCGATGTACGAGATTTTTACGCTCGCGATCGTAAGCGAAGTATATTTTAAGCATATAAAATTAGGCGATATATCCGTAGGGCGCGAGCGGCTGCAATCAAAGATCGAAGCGATCAAAAAGCTGAAAGAGCCTTTTAAGTTTAGCGATTTTGGCTCTCGACGCCGATATAGTTTCGCGTGGATGGACGAGGTGATCGCCGCTTTGACCAAAAGTTTTGACGGTCGCGTTTTTACCGGAACTTCTAATCTCTATTTCGCCAAAAAATACAACCTTATTCCAATGGGTACATTGGCGCACGAATATCTCTGTTTGGGGCAGGCTCTCGACGTGGTAACGATCGCCAACAGCCAGCGGTTTATGCTGCAAACTTGGGCGGACGAATATCGCGGCGATCTGGGCATAGCGCTAAGCGATAATCTTGGATCGGATTACTTTTTGCAACACGATTTTGATAAATATTTTAGCCTGCTTTTTAGCGGCGTACGGCACGATAGCGGCGATCCGATCGAGTGGGGTTACAAGATGATCAAACATTACGAAAAACACCGCGTCGATCCGCGCTCCAAAACCTTCGTTTTCAGCGACGCGCTGGACTTTACGCGAGCGGCGGCGATCAACCGCGAGTTTCACGATAAGGCGAGCGTGGCGTTTGGGATCGGCACAAATCTTACCAACGATCTAGGCTGCGAACCGCTTAATATCGTGTTCAAAATGGTGAGCGCCAACGGCAGACCCGTGGCGAAAGTTTCCGATTCGCCCTCCAAACAGATGTGCGAGGACGAAGGATATTTAACTTATCTCAAAGGCGTGATCGAGCGGGGCTTGCGCCATTGAGCGTCTGCGCCTACTGCGGCACGGGCTGCGAAATCGCGGCGCGGGTAGAAAACGGCGCGATTACGGCGATCGAGGGCGATCCAAACGGCGCGGTCGGCAAGGGCAAATTGTGCGTCAAAGGGCGTTACGGGTTTGATTTCGTCGCCTCGCCTTCGCGTATTACGGGCGCTAGGATCAAAAAGCGCTTTATCGATCGCGAGTTTGATCGTATGCCCGCGGCTTTACGCGATAAGCTGTTTTTATTAACGCCGGTCGATATGGATTTTTTCTCCGCGCCGCTTGATCTAGCCGTTAAGATCGCCGCGTGGAAAACGCTTGAGATTTTGGATAAAAAAGGCGGCGAATCGTTTGGTTTTATAGGCGGGGCGCGTACGAGCTGCGAAAGCGCTTATATGATTCAGAAATTCGCCCGCGAGATCGCAAGATCGCCTAATATCGACAACTGCGCGCGCGTCTGTCATTCGCCGAGTCTGGCGGGATTGAAGCGCTCGCTTGGAGAGGGCGCGGCGAGCGTACCGTTTGAGGATATTTACGCCGCCGAAGCGATCGTGGTAATCGGCTCCAACACGACCGAAGCGCACCCGATCGTGGGCGCGAAGATTCTTGAAGCGGCGCGGCGCGGCGCGATCTTGGCTGCGATCGATATAAGGCGCGTTCCAATCGGGCGCGGCGCGGCTTACGAGATGATCGTTCCGCCAGAGAGCAATTTAGCCGTACTAAACGCGATCGCCTATGAGATCGTCGCTAACGATCTGAGCGACAAGGCGTTTATACAAAACAGAACAAGCGGTTTCGAGGCGTACCGATCGGCGCTATTAAGCCGGAAGCCGATCGATTTTCGCGCGATCGAAGGATATGAAAAACTCGCCGATCAGATTCCATCTTTAGCGAAAATTATCGCCGCCAAAAAGACGCTGTTTATATGGGGGCTGGGCGTTACGGAGCATATCGACGGCAGCGATACGGTAAGCGCGATAGCCAATCTAGCGCTGATAACGGGCAACATCGGCAAAGCCGGCGCGGGGGTGATGCCGCTAAGGGGGCAGAACAATGTACAAGGCGCGTGCGATATGGGCTGTTTGCCGTATTACGGCGTAGGCTACTCGCAACCAGACGCGATCGGGCTTACCTCGCCGTCAATGATCGACGCGATATTGGACGGCGAGATAACCGCGCTGTTTAATATGGGCGAGGATATAGCGCACACGAGCGCCAATCTAAACAAGGTTTCAGCCGCGCTTGAGAAGCTGGATTTTTTCTGCGTCTGCGAGCTGTTTATGAGCGGCGCGGCGCGCAAAGCCGATATTGTCGTGGGCGTAAAGAGCGCGTATGAAAAACGCGGGGTTTTTATCAACGCCGAACGCAGAGCGAGGCTAAGCGAGCCGCTTGTAGAGCGCGACGCGCCGGATGATTGGGAGTTTTTCTCGATGCTGGCGGCGGCGATGGGTCGCCCGATCGCGCTAGATTCTAGCGAGGCGATCTGGCGCGAGGTTCAGCGCAAAGCGCCCGAAATGTTTGGCGCGATCGGATACGACGAGCTGCGCCGCGCCGGATCGCGCGGGCTGCAGTGGAAGGGCGAGCGGCTATACGAGCGGCGCTTTCATACGGAGGACGGGCGGGCTAAGTTTTATTACGGCGCGTGGAAAAAGCGCGGCTTGATCGCTTCCGGCGGGGCGAAAGAGGGAGTTTTTTGCTTGAGCACTGGACGAGTTTTGACGCAGTATAACAATGCGGCGCAAACGGGCGAAACGCCGCGTCTAAACGCCAAAGCCGAGCGCGACATAGTTTTGTTTTCGCCAATCGACGCGCGATCGCTTGATCCCACAAAGCGCGTGAGGCTAATCAGCCGCTACGGCGCGAGCGCGCCGCTGGTTTTCAGAGCCGACGAGTCGATCGCCAAAGGGACGATCTTCTGCGCCTTCCATCACGCCAGAAGCCGCGTGAATTATCTGTTTGGCGACGAGGGCGACGGCGCGACCAAAACGCCTAGCTTCAAAGCGATCTAGGCGAGAGTTGAGCAGGTCTAAAGGTTTTGCCGCGGAGGGCGCGGCGGCTACTTGGCTGGCGCGGCAAGGCTACGAGATTATCGAGCGCAACTATTGCGAAAAGTTTGGCGAGATCGACATTATCGCCGCCAAAGCGGGCGTTATCCA
>JAITEA010000020.1 GCA_031282285.1 Helicobacteraceae bacterium | reverse complement strand
GGTTTGCAATAGCAGATTATCTGCTATGCCGCACGCGATTTTATTGATCGTATTAACGCTCGCCGGCGCTACGATAAACAGTTCCGCCCATTTAGCCAAGCCGATATGATTGTTATCGCTTGCCCAGCTTTCGGTTTTTTCGGTTAATACGGCGTTTTGGCTGATCGCCTCAAAGGATAACTCGCCGATAAACTTACGCGCGGAGGGAGTCGTAACGACGCGGACGATCGCGCCGTTTTTGATTAACAATCGCGCAAGATAGAGCGCTTTGTACGCCGCGATCCCTCCAGTTACGCCTAAAACTACGCGGCGGTTTTTAAGCGCTTTCACTCTTTTTTCCCAAAAAACTTAAAGAAAAACCCCGCGATGCTCTTCTGTTCGGATCGCGAAAGCACCAGATCGCCTTCGTTGGGGTCTTTTACCACCGTCGTTCCCGCGCCTATGATCACATTATCGGGTATAGTTACGGGCGCGATAAATTGCGTGTCGCTGCCGATAAAGACATTTTTGCCGATCGTGGTTTGCGATTTGCCTTTGCCGTCGAAATTGCAGGTGATCGTTCCCGCGCCGATATTGGTTCCTTCGCCGATCGTAGCGTCGCCAAGATAGCTTAAATGCCCCGCTTTCACGCCGCTTAGCTTTGCCTTTTTTGTCTCGACAAAGTTGCCGATATGCGTATTTTTGATCTCGCTGTTTGGACGGATATGCGCCATTGGTCCTATATCGCTGTCGATAATCTGGCTATCCTCCACTACGCTATGAGCTTTGATAACCGATCTGACGATCTTTGTTTTGCCTAAAATTACCGCGCCGTTTTCCACGACGCACTCGCCTTCAAATACCGCGTTGGCGTCGATATAGATCGTCTCCGGCAGACGCATAGCCACGCCCGCGTTCATCAGTTTCGCTTTAAGCGAGCTTTGATGATAGGCTTCGGCTTTTGATAGCTCCTCTTTGGAATTAACGCCCATTAAGATATATTCGTCTCCCCATACGGCGCTTACGCTTTTATTGTCCGCCGCCGCAAGCGCGATCAGATCGGTGATGTAATACTCTTTTTGCGCGTTGTTTGCCTCTATTCTTAACAGGTAACGCTCCAAAAGTTTTCTGGAGAAGTTATAAACGCCGCCGTTTACGGTGGTAATCTTTTTTTCCGCTTCGCTCGCGTCTTTTTCCTCGACAATCTTTAAAACGCGATCGTTTTTAATAACCACTCTGCCGTAACCGCTTGGCTCCAGACAAGAAAATACCGCGAGCGCTATATCCTCGCCGCGCGAAGCGAGCGCCTTGACAAAAGCGCCGTCGATCAAAGGCATATCGCCGTTTAAGACGATTACGCGCTCGTATCGGGGCAAGACGGCGCGGATCGCGCCCGCGGTGCCCGGAAAACGCGCGAAATCTTGAGCGACGCAAGCGACGCGGGAGCCAAACTCGCGCTCGATATGCGCTTTAACCGCGTCAAACTCGTGGTGGAGGACGATCTGAATGTCGTCGCTTATCTCGAGCGCGGCGAGGACGGCGTAGTCGAGCATAGCGCGTCCGCTCACGCGGTGCAGAACCTTTGGCGTTTGCGATTTCATACGCGTCCCCGCGCCCGCCGCGAGGATCGCAACCGATACTTTTTTCATAAATAACCTGCGGTACGATAGATATTCATTGAATCTTAACACGCCATTGATTAGAATATCGTTTCGCTAAGTTAGTTTTGGATAGGCGCGCATGGATTTAGGCTCCGTTATTGGCGTTGTAATGGTCTTCGGACTGCTAGGGTACGCGATTATGCTAGGCGTGGGGTTGGGACCGTATCTTGACCTGCCCAGCGCGCTTATCGTCTTTGGCGGCGCGTCCGCCTCGACTTTGATCGCGTTCAAATTAGAACAGATCAAAAATGTTGGCAAGGTTATAGGCGTGGTATTCAAGCCGCAGACCTTCGACATTCCGGCTATCGTCCGCAAGCTGGTGGATTACTCCACGATCGCGCGGCGCGACGGCATTCTGGCGCTGGAAACGCCCGTCAATCAGGAGGAAAACCCGTTTTTGAAAAAGGGGCTTTCTATGGCGGTGGACGGCAACGAGCCAGACACGATCCGAACGCTGCTCGAGCTTGAGAGCGAGGAGGCAAGCTCGCGCCACCGCAGTTACGCCGCTATCTTGGATCAATATTCAAGCTTGGCGGGCAGCTTCGGTATGATCGGTACGCTGGTCGGATTGGTGGCGATGCTTATCAATATGGACGATCCAAGCTCGATCGGTCCGGCGATGGCGGTGGCGATTATCACCACGCTTTACGGCGCGGTCGTCGGCAACGTGCTTGCCACGCCGATGGCCTACCTGCTGGTAGTTCGCGACAACGATGAAATGATGGTGCGCAATCTGATTATCGAGGGTATTATGTCCATTCAAGCCGGCGACAATCCGCGCACGCTTGAACAGAAGCTGCTGGGCTTCCTGCCGCCCAAACAGCGCATAAGCCAGTTCGAGTAGCCGATGGCAAAGAAAAAATCAGGCGGCGACTGCCCAGTCTGCCCCCCGCGCTGGATTGTCCAGTATGGCGATATGATGTCGTTGTTGCTGGTGTTTTTTATCCTGCTGCTGGCGATGAGCACGATCGACGCCAGCAAGGTAAACGAGGCGATCGGCTCGCTCGCGGGCGCAATGAGCGTGCTGGAGGGCGGGACGCAGAGCGAGATTTCGCGCGAGAGAATGCAGCTTGCCACGCCGATCGTCCCGCAGAGCGAAACGGACGAGGCGGTCAATCGCGTTACGGTTACGATCAGCGAGTTTAACGAAATTATCAGGCGGCAAGGCGGCGAGGAGACAATCCAGATTCAAGAGGCGATCGACGGGTTTATGATTCAGTTGCCCGCAAGCCTGCTGTTTAGAACGGGCAGAGCCGAGATCGTCAACGCCGACGCGCTCTTGCTGCTAAAACGCATCGCGATCTTGATCGACACTATGCCAAACGATCTGGAGATCGTCGTGCGCGGGCATACCGACAGCCAAGAGATCGATCAAAGCTCGCAGTTTCGGGACGCGTGGGCGCTCTCCTCGGCGCGATCCGTCGCGGTGGTCAAGGAGCTTATAGGCGACGGCGTCAATCCCAAACGCCTCAGCGCGGCGAGTTACGCCTCCTATCAGCCGATCGCCACAAACTCGACGGAGCAAGGCAGAGCGCGAAACCGCCGCGTCGAGATTCACTTTTTGGGGCAGAACAACTCAAGCGAACCCGCGACGCCCAAAAGCGTGCTGGATTTGCCGCGTCAATGAGGTTCGCGGGACTTTTCGCGGCGCTTGCGATCGCGGCGTTTGGCGCGCCCGAAGTGTTGCAGTTGCCCACGGTCGATCTGCGCATCAACGCGCCGGAGAACCCGACGCAGCTTGTTCAGACGCTGAATATAATCATAATCCTTACGCTGCTTGTCCTCGCGCCAAGCCTCGTGATGATGATGACCAGCTTTACGCGGCTTTTGATCGTCTTTAGCTTCCTGCGGCAGGCGATGGGGACGCAGCAAACGCCGCCCAATCAGATTTTGATCTCTATGGCGCTTATTCTGACCTTTTTCATTATGGAACCCGCTATGCGTCAAGCGTGGAACGAGGGGATTACGCCCTATATGAACGAGCAGATCGGCTACGCGGAGGCGTTCGATCGCGCCGTCGCGCCGTTTGAGGACTTTATGCTCCGCAACACGCGCGAAAAAGATTTGGCGCTGTTTTTGCGCATTCGCGGGGAGAGCAATCTCCAGAGCGAGGCGGATATTACGCTGCCGATTTTGCTGCCCGCGTTTATGATCAGCGAGCTGAAAACGGCGTTTGAGATCGGCTTTTTGCTCTATCTGCCGTTTCTGGTGATCGATATGGTGGTCAGCTCCGTGCTGATGGCGATGGGTATGATGATGCTGCCGCCCGTGATGATCAGCTTGCCGTTCAAAATCATTCTTTTTATAATGGTGGATGGCTGGAACTTGATCGTGGGCAGCGTGGTGCAGAGTTTCAGATGAATTGCAAATGGTTTGGCGAGTGCGGCGGCTGCGCGTTGCCGCTGGAATACGACGAACAGCTCTCCCGCAAAACGGCGGCATTTTTTGCCGCTTTTGAGGGCTTAAAAATGCCTGAAACCAAAGTTGTACCCAGTCGTAAGCGTCATTTTCGCAATCGCGGCGAGTTTCGCGTCTGGCACGAAAAAGACGGCGGGATCGCGCTGAGTATGTACAGGATAAACGGCGGCGGCGCGATTAGCGTCGATAGATGCCCCGCGATGAACGATCGTTTTAGCGCCAATATGCAGGCTATGATAGATTTTATCGGCGATTATCCCGCGCTGTTTGAACGGCTTTTCGAGCTTGATTTTCTAGCTTCCGACGACGGCTCCCAGATGATTATCACGCTAATATATCACAAGCCGATCGACGAGCGCTGGAGCGAAGCGGCGCGCGGTTTTTGCGATCGCTTTAGCGTTAGCGCGATCGGGCGCAGCAAGGGCAAAAAGCTGGTAATAGGCGAGGAGTTTATCGCGGAAACTATACCGGTAGCGGATAGAGCGTGGAACTACAGATATATAGAAGGTGCGTTCAGCCAGCCAAACGGATATATAAATCGCGCTATGATCAACCATATTTTTGATTTATTAGAGCCAAGCGACAAGGACTATCTGGAGCTTTATTGCGGTATTGGCAATTTCACGCTGCCGCTTTCAGAAAAGTTTCGCGGCGCTATGGCGATCGAGGTTAATACAGCCGCGCTCAACGCCGCGAAAATCAACGCGGCAAACAACGACCGCGACAATATATTTTTTGCCCGTATGAGCGCCGAAGAGTTTGCCAACGCTATGGGCAAAACCAGATCGTTTAACCGTCTTAAAGCCGTCGATCTAGATGGCTATAGTTTTCATACCGCGCTGGTCGATCCGCCTCGCGCGGGGCTTGATCGCGCCTCGCTGAATCTGGTTTCGCAAGCGGAGCGCGTAATCTATGTTTCGTGCAACCAAGCGACCCTGCGCCGCGATCTGGACGAATTAACCAAAACGCGCCGCGTCGTTTCAGCGGCGCTGTTCGATCAGTTTCCATACGCGCCGCATATTGAAAGCTGCGTTATCTTAGAAAGGCAATAAATGGCAAGCTACGATTTTGAACCCTATCCGTTTGAGAAGTTGCAAGCGCTGCTTGAAGGCGTTAAGCCAAACGCTGATAAAACGCCTATAAACCTGCATATAGGCGAACCGCAATTTGAAACGCCAAAGGCGATCTTGGAGGTGTTAAACGCGCATAGCGCGATGTTTAACAAATATCCGCTAAGCGCTGGGCTACCCAAGCTGAAAGAGGCGCAAATAGGTTTTGTTGATCGGCGTTTTGGCGTCAAATTAAACGACGATCAGATCGCGCCTACGCTTGGAACCAGAGAGGCGCTGTTTAATTTTCCGCAATGCCTGCTGTTTGGCAAAGATGCGCCGGTAATCGCCTATCCAAATCCGTTTTATCAGATATACGAAGGGGCGGCTAAGGCAAGCGGCGCGAAAAGCGTTTTGTTAAACCTTAACGCAGCTAATAATTTCAAACCAGATATCACCGATCCTCGCTTAGAAACCTGCGATCTAGTTATACTCAATTCGCCCAATAATCCTACAGGTTCCGTTTTGAGCCTAGAAGAGCTTATAGAGTGGGTCAAACTATCCGAAAAATACGGTTTTGTTCTATTGAACGACGAGTGCTATTCGGAGATTTATACCGCCGCGCCGCCGCCCTCGCTTTTACAGGCGGCAAAAGCTGCCGGAAACGA
>JAITEA010000018.1 GCA_031282285.1 Helicobacteraceae bacterium | reverse complement strand
TTTGTATTGGCGTTTTCTTTCGCGCCTTGCGCTCCCGCTACGCGGGAAGGGGATGCGCGAACGACAAATCTAAGCTTAACGCAAAAAGCGCGATCTTTAGAGCGAAAAAATAGCCGACGATGCAAAACCGCGCGTCAAAAGGCGCGGCTGGGCTGCGCGCAAACGATGAGCGGGCGGCGGTGGAGGAAATCAGCGGGCAAGGGCGGCGCGTTTTGCGTTCAGATCGAGCAGGATTTCACGGGCAAGCGCGATCGGATCAAGATTGACCCGCATCGCGCCGCCAAGTAGTTCGCCGCTCTCGCGGTAGAGCCAGTCGGAAACCGCGCTTGATCCCTGAACGGGCGGATAGACGCAGTGGTAGGAGTTCAGCCCAAGCGCCCTGAACGCGCTAGCCGCGCCCAAACCCTTTTCGTTCGACCATTCAGGGCTTGCGAAGGCAAAGGGCATATCCTTGATCGGTTTAGCCGCAAGCGCCGCTAGCGCCTTAAACAGCGCCGAAGCGCGCGCGTTGTCCAGACATTCGCCAAAATGCCATACGGGCGGCAGCTTGCCTCCAAGAAACCCGCGCAATCCCTCGCCAGAGCGCGACGCGCCCTGAACGCCGCACAGACCAGCCTTCATCAGCGCAAACGAGGCGCAGCCGTTGGTTAGTACCAGCGCGTTGTTAGCGATCAGCTCCTCGGCGGTTTGTAGCGCCGCTCTTTCGTAGATCACGCGCGGATTGCTACAGCCGACCAGATTGACGACGCCGGTAATCTCGCCGCTTTTAAGCGCCGTTAAAATCCGCTCCAGCCCGATCTCTTCGGCTATGTTCTCCACGCTAAAGCCAACCTGCGCCGTAATCTCGTAGTTTGGTATGCGGCGCGGAATATCGCGGCGGGCTACAAAACTCTCGATCGCCCGCGCGATAATTTTTTCCGCCAGCGCGCCGGCTTCGCCAAGGTTGCCGTGATGATGATCGAAGCCGTAAAACTCGGCTTCGGGCAGCCGCGCCGAATCGCTGGTAGTTACCACGACGGTCTTAAAGCAGCCCGCGACCTCCATAATCGTCGGGAAGATATCCTGAATATCCGCAACCCACAGATCCAGCGCGCCCGTACCCAATACCAGCTCCGCGCCGATCGCGTTGCTAAGCGGTATCACGCCGCCGTAGCGATACATAGCGCTCAAACCCGAACAGCAGACGCCGTAAAACTCTACGCCTTTCGCCCCCGCCGCGCGCGCTTTTTCCAGCCATCTGTCGCTTCGCCCAATCCGCACGATTTCGCTTACCATCACGGGCGAATGTCCGTGAACGGCGATATTGACATAGCCCTCTTTAAGCGCGCCGATATTGCATTTAAGCTCGCTTCGCTTAGGCAAGCCAAACAGCGAATCCATAGCGATCGAACTGCCAAGCACGCTACTCCACGCAAACGCCAGCGAGCAGCGCAGAAACTGCCTCATCACATTGCGCCAATCGCCGTCCGTGCCCGTACTTGTGCGGTGAAACGCCTCGAAAACCTCGTGCATAGCGCTTATGGGCAGTATGTCCAGCTTCTCCCACAGCGCGATCCTTTCGGCGGGCGCGAACGCCTTTAGCGTCCTGTGATCGTTTGGCAGCGTCCGCGAGAGATCCTCCAAAAGCGCGTCGGCAAGATCGTTTGCGATCTCGTTTAGATCGCGCCCCTCGATAGCGATTCCAAGCGCCTTTGCCGAAGCTAATACCTTTTGCGGCGAAGCGATCGCGGTATCCGTTTTGCCCAGCGCGGCGGCTTTCAGCGCGATCATTACCTCGCGCCCACGCGCCCCGTGCGCCGCAACGCCGGCGGCGATCATACGCAACAGATTTCGCGCCACGATCAGATTGGCGTCCGCGCCGCATACGCCCCTAGAGGCTTTGGCGGTTATTTTACACGGTCCCATTACGCATATCTTGCAACATACGCCCGCCACGCCGAAATTACAGTGCGGCTTTTGCGTATCGAAGCGATCAAAGGGCGTTTGCAGTTTGGCTTCGGCGAAGAACTCCAGCATCTCCCGTACGGCGGGATCGGGCGTCAGCCGTCTGACCTCGCTCGCGCTGGGAAAGGTTTTGCGGTACGCGTTCACCGCTTCCGTATAATCGTTCGGATTGCTACTATGATCGTGATGATGTTGATTCATTAACGCCTCCCGCGCCATATCTGTCTTAGCGTCCGCGCCGCGAAATCCAGCGCCGCGCCCAGCGCGCCGATCCACAAGATCGCCGCCGTCAGCTCGCCGTACTCCATACGATCGCGGCAGTCGAGGATAAAGTATCCAAGCCCCGCCTGTACTCCAAGCATCTCTGCGGGAACCAACACGATCCAGATGATCCCAATCGCAAGACGAACGCCCGTGAGCAGATGATCTACGATCGCGGGCAAAATCACCCGCGAGAGAACCTCCGTTTTATTTGCCGCTAGACTTTTAGCAAGCAGCAGCCACTGAGGGTCTATCGCCTTTACGCCCGCGCCAACATTTAAAATGATCGGCCAGAGCGCCGCGAAAGCGAGCAGAAAATAGACGGGCGCGTCGCCCACGCCCAGCGCGATCACGGCGACAGGCATCCACGAAAGCGGGCTTACCATTCGCAAAAACTGAAACAGCAGACTGGTACTTCGCTCAAACAGACGCGAAACGCCGATCAGCAAACCGATCGGCGTTCCAACGACAAGCGCGAAAAACAGCGCTACAACCACCCGCCGCAGGCTGTCGATCGTATGATCGGCGATCGCGCCTTTCGCGGCGAGTTTTACGCCCGCGTTCAGCGCCTCGATTGGCGCGAAATAAGCCGCCATAGGCGTATCCTCGCGCAGAATAACGATCGCTATATGCCACGCGGCGAGGAATACAACCGCGCCGACCAGCGGCGTCAGAATCTTAAACGCGCTACGCCTCAATCAGTTCCTCGCGCTCCCAGCCGCCGCTAACCCCGAAGGCTTTCAGCCCGCCAAGCAATTCGACGGCTTTGCGCACAAACCGCGCGTCCACCAGATCGGCGGCGGCGAAATCGGGATCGAGCGTCTTCAAAAACTCGTTTGAGCCCTCCACTTTGGTTTCGCGCAGCGCCTTGATCAGCGCCTTTGTGTACGAGGGAAACGGGTAGGGCTGAAAGTCGATGCGCGTATTGTTCCAGTTTGCGTGCGTATTCGCGCCGCTTTGCGCGTAGAGCTTGCTTAGCTCCGCGTTCGGCGAAAGTACCCTTTGCAGCGCCGCTTTTGGAAACGGGGTGTATTTGTTCGCTCCGTCTTCGGCTAAGATCGCCGCCGTTTCGTCTCTGTGATCGCGCATCCACAATTGCGCCTTGACTACGGCGTTTACCACCTTTTGCGACCATTCGGGACGCTCGTCGAGGTCTTTTTGACGCTGAAATACCACGCAGCAGGCGTGATTGTTCCACACGTCGCTGGTGAAACGGGCGATCTTGCCGATCCCCTTTAGCTCCGCCGCGGCGTTAAACGGCTCGGCTACGATAAAGCCCGCGATCGACTTCTGCGCCAGCGCGGGTCCCATATCCGCTGGCGACATTACGATCAGCGCCGTTTCGTCCGCCGCGAGCTTCTCTTTGGGCGTTGTAACGACCTTTAACCCCTCTTTGCGTAAAATCATCTGTAACACGACATTGTGAATGGAGTACCAAAAGGGTATCGCCACCTTCTTGCCGCCAAGCTCTTTAACGGAGTTGATCTCCGGCGCTACGGTCAGCGCCGATCCCGCCATATGATTCCACGCGGTTACCCGCGCCGGAAACTTTGAGCCGTATCGAGCCCACACGGTGATTGGCGAGAGCAGATGTACGACATTGACCTGTCCCGCCATAAACGCCTCCACCACCTGCGACCACGATCGAAACAGCGTCGGTTTATCCGCCTTCAGCCCTTCAGCCTCAAACAGTCCGTTGGCGTGCGCTATGAGCAGCGGCGATCCGTCGGTGATCGGCAGATAGCCAATCTTTACGGCTTCGTCCGCCTCTTTGCCCGCCGCGTTGGCTATCTGCGGCACGGTAATCGCGCCGGTCAGCAGCGCGGAGAGTTTCAAAAACTCGCGTCTGGAAATATCTGCGTTAAACGGCATATCAGCCTCCTTAATAATTTTCTCGCGCGTAAATTGCCTAATTTTGCTCCAGCCTGAAGCTAATCTCCTCTCGCAAAGCCGCAAACCTCGCGCCCGATCGCGCCTTGCGATCGTCCGCGCCCAGATCGCCGCCAACCTCGATCTCCTCGAGCGCGCCCGTATGGTTGCGCCTCATCAGCAAAACGCGATCGGCAAGCCTCAGCGCTTCGTCTATGTCGTGCGTTACGATCAGCGCGCTGGATTCGTGGCGGCGTATCAGGCTCTTTAACAGCGTCTGCATCGCGCCGCGCGTGATCGCGTCCAACGCGGAAAACGGCTCGTCCAACAGCGCAAGCTCGGCGCGTCTGGCGAGCATTCGCGCCAGCGCCGCGCGTTGCGCCATACCGCCGCTAAGCTCGCGCGGGAACTTCTTCGCCGCGTCCGAAAGTCCCGTTTCTTCAAGCGCCGACGCGACCAGAGCCTTGCGCTCCTTTTTGGACGCGCGCGCGGCTTTCAGCTCCAAGGCAAGCGAGACATTACGCTCCACGCTTAGCCACGGTAGCAGGCTTGGCGACTGAAACACCATCGCGATCTTCGGCGAAACGGCGTTTAGCGGCTTGCCTTGAAACAACGCCGTCCCTTCGCTAGGCTTGATCAGCGCGCCCGCTATATTCAGCAGCGAAGATTTGCCGCACCCCGATTTGCCCAGTAAAGCTACAATCTCGCGCGGTTTGATCGCCAACGAGAGGTTTGAAAACACAGTATCATTTTGATAACGCAAAGTCAGATTGCGCGCTTCCAGCGCAGCGTTCATAGAGCCTCCGCAGTATTAAAATGATTGCTAAGTATATCGCTAAACATTTTAAGAATGCAACAGCGTAGCGCGTCTAATTTCTGGTTTTTATATTTGGACAGGTTTTGTTTTGGATTGCGCGGGCGCAAATAGTATCGGGAAGCGCGGCGTTTAGCGCCAGTAAAGACGCTCTTTTAAATAGCGGTCAGCCTCTAGCGCGACTAAGGGGAATGGTCGCGTTTGATTGTTTTTCGTGTTCCATTGCGTTGTGAGAGATGGATTTCTGACTGTGCGGGGATATTTAGGGGAGGTTAAGGAGTTTATGGAGTTGAGGTAGAACGCGAGCGCTAACGCCGCGATCTAAAAGATCGTTTTGCAGTTTAAGCGCGCGCGCTAAAGAATCGGCTCTGTTTGATTCTAATTGCAAAGTCGGCGCTATGCCGCGATCGTAGATCGCTCGAAAAACATCGCGTAATAATATCGCTTCATTCAGCTCGCTATCGACGACAAACTTTAATTCGTTTGCCGCGTTTGCGATACGATTGTCGATCGCGTATTTTGGCGGCTTTGGCGACACGGTAATATGCACCTTAGCGTCTATCTTTTGCCAGAGCGTTCCGTTAGTCTCTATCTTGATCGTTTTATTTAAC
>JAITEA010000006.1 GCA_031282285.1 Helicobacteraceae bacterium | reverse complement strand
ATTTGCTTTCACATAAACTTCACCGCGGGCGGCGAGAATACGGCAATTTTTACGAGGAGTTTGTATGCGTTGGAGCAGGTTCGCGCCGCGGACGATCGGCGCCAGAGCGAGCGCGATCGTGTTTTTTGTCGCCCAAAACGCGCGAAACGCCAAACGGCGTTTAATGGGCATCAAAAGAGCGATCGTCGTTTTCGCTCGCAGAATTGATCGCTTACTTGAAACGGCGATCGAGAGGCTTTCGGAAAGCGTTTTCGCGATCGCGGGCAAGATCGACCAAAGCGGCGATCCGCGCCCAAGCCTAGCGGCAAAGAGGCTTCCGCTATGAGGCGCGTCAACGCGGCGATCGTTTTTCTGGCGCTTGGCGCGAACGCTTTCGCGCTGGATCGCTCGCATTTGAGCGAGGATATTCAAAGCGCGATCGCGCACAAAGAGGCGGCGATCGAAGCCGCGCGCAAGCGGCAGAAATATGATTTCGTGGGCGATATTCGCCTGAGCGGTTCCGTATCGGAGAGCAGAAGCGACGATAGCGACTGGTCAAGAAGCGAGAGCGCGGGCGCGAGTTTCAGTCAGGATATTTTCAAATCGGGCGGCATTATCGCCTCGATCGACAACGCGGAGCTTTCGGCGCAAGCCGCCAAATTACAGTTGATTCAGGAGACTAACGGCTATCTGCAAAACCTCGCGACGCTGCTTTTGCAATCAAAACAGGATCAGATCCGCCTGCGGCAAAACGAGCTTAATATCAAAAACGCCGAGATCGCGCTACTCATCAAACAGAAACAATACGAGGCGGGCGAAACCGATATTACGCAGCTTAACGACGCGCTGCAAACCAAAAACAACCTGCGAAAAACGCGGCTTGATCTGCAAAACCAGAACCTTTCGCGCCTAGAGGAGATCGCCAAGCTCACGCCGCTGAAGCCGGAGACGATCCCGCTCGCGCCGTTTGAGGCGATCGATCGCGAGGAGTTTTTGAGCGCTTCGCTCTCGGCGCGGCTTGCCAAAACGCAGAGCGAAATAGCCAGAATCCAACAGAAGATCACGCTCAGCTCCTATCTGCCCGCGCTTAGCGCCAGCGCCGGAGCGACCCGCTCCCACGGCGAAAACGCGGACTGGCATACCTCGTACAACTACGGGCTGACGCTCTCCGTGCCTTTGAGCGTTACCGAAGGGTGGGCGATCGAGGAGAAAAAATTAGAGGCGCTGCGCGCGAAATCGCAGGAGAGAACCGCGATCGAGGAGGTCAAACGCGTTTACGCGCAGAGCAAAAGCGCGATCGACGCGGCGAAACAGAGCGTCGATGTATCCAAAGAGAACATCGCGCTGTACGATTCGCTTATCCGCGTTACGCGCGCGCAGACGCAGAGCGGCTCGCTTAGCCGCTTCGATCTGCAGACGCTGGAAAACTCGCGCCAGAGCGATCTGCTTGAGATAGAATCAAGTCAAATCGCAATCCAGATCGAGCTGGCAAAACTACGCTACGCGACTGACAAGGAGACGCGATGAACCAAACTATTGAACTTGACGCCCTGCATACAAAAGGCGGCAAAAAACGGAAATTTATTTTGATCGGCTTGGCGCTGATCGCGCTTGGCGCGGTCGCCGTCTGGTTCGCGTTTTTCAGAAACGCCGAAACGCAACCGCAATATATTACCGCGCCGATCAAAAGGCAGGATTTGCGCGTAACCGTTCAGGCTACGGGCAATCTGGAGCCGCTTCGCACGGTAACGGTGGGCATCGAGGTTTCGGGGACGCTTAAAGAGATTATGGTAGATTACAACGATCCCGTCAAGGCGGGGCAGCCGCTGGCGCGACTGGATACGGTCAAGCTTGAAAGCTCGCTGAACAGCTCGCGCGCGCAGCTTAAGGTTTCGCAGGCGAACCTGCTCTCCAACGAGGCGGCGCAGAGGGAAGCCAAACTGCAGTTAAACAGGTTGCGGCAGGTGTTTGAAAGCACGGGCGGCGCCTACCCCTCGCAAAAGGAGATGGACAGCGCGCAGGCGGCTTACGATCGCGCCAACGCGTCGCTAAGCGCCTCGAAAGCGCAGCTTGAGCAAGCCAAAGCGGAGGTTTTGACGGGCGAGGAAAATCTGCGAAAAGCGATCGCCGTTTCGCCGATTGACGGCATCGTGCTTACCCGCGAGGTTGATGTGGGGCAGACGGTCGCCGCCTCTATGCAGACGCCGACGCTCTTTACGATCGCCGAGGACCTCAAGAAAATGCAGGTGATCGTGGCGGTGGACGAAGCCGATGTCGGCGAGGTTAAAGAGGGGCAGCAGGTGAGCTTCAGGGTGAACGCCTATCCAAACCGCGAGTTTAACGGAACGGTTTCGCAGGTGCGGCTGGGTAGCCAGATCACAAGCGGCGTCGTTACCTATAACGCCGTCGTGCTAGTGGATAACTCCGAAGGGCTTTTGCGCCCGGGTATGACCGCGCAGGCTTTTATAGTAACCAAACAGGCGTCAAACGCGCTGGTCGTTCCCAACGCCGCCTTCCGCTTTACGCCGCCCGTAACCAGAAACGCCAATATGTTCGCCGCCTCCAACCGCCCGTCAAACGCCAGACCCGTGGGCGAGCGGCTTCAGGGCGACAGGATTTTCCTGCTTGAAAACGGAGTTCCAAGAATGGCGCGGGTGAAACGGGGCGAAACGGACGGCGCGCTCACCGTGATCGAAGGCGAGAATATCGCCGAAGGCGCGCTCGCGATAACCTCTATGAGGCAAGCGGCGCAATGATTGAGTTTAGAAGCGTCAAGCGCGTCTATGGCAAAGGCGAGGCGCAAGCCTTCGCGCTCAAGGGCGTGGATATGAAGATCGACAAGGGCGAGTTCGCGGCGATTATGGGACCCTCCGGCAGCGGTAAAAGCACCTCGATGAACATTATCGGCTGCCTAGATTCGCCCACGAGCGGCGAATATCGCTTTGGCGGCGTGAATGTGGGCGCGCTCAGCCGCGACAAAAAAGCGCTGCTTCGGCGCGGCTATATCGGCTTTATCTTTCAGGGTTTCAATCTGCTTGGGCGCACCACGGCGCGGGAGAATGTGGAGCTGCCGCTGATCTATCGCGGCGTGAAAACCGCCGAACGGCGCAAGATGGCGCTGGAGGCGCTCGATCAGGTGGGGCTTTCGCGCTTTGAAAGCCACACGCCCGCCGAGCTTAGCGGCGGACAGCAGCAACGCGTGGCGATCGCGAGGGCGATCGTAACCAAACCGCTGGCGCTCCTCGCCGACGAACCGACGGGCAACCTCGACAGCGCGCGCAGCGTCGAGGTGATGAAGCTGCTTCAGAGCTTCAATCGCGAACAGGGCATCACGATCGTGATGGTTACGCACGAGGAGGATATGGCAAGATACGCGCGGCGCGTTATCCGCTTCCGCGACGGCGAAATCGAGGCGCACAGATGATATTAAACGCTTTTTTACTCGCGCTTAGAGAGATCAAGCGCAATCTGCTCAGATCGTTTCTTACCGCGCTTGGCATTGTGATCGGCGTGGCGAGCGTGATCGCTATGGTAATGCTGGGCGACGGCGCCACGCAGTCCATCACCGAAGGGCTGTCCAAACTTGGCGCGAATATCCTGATCTTGCAGCCCGGGCAAGAGCGCAGAACGCCCGGTATGGACAACAACGCGCCGCCGTTTAAGGCGAGCGATATAGAGGCGATCCGAAGCGAGATCGCCGGCGTGAAAGCCGCCGCGCCCGTCGCCACAAAGAGCCTGACGGTCGTTTTCGGGGCGAATACCTATATCACCACCATCACGGGGACGGAAAACGGCTATATGATCGCCAGAGATTGGGCGCTAAGCGCGGGCAGAATGTTCGAGCCGAGCGAGTTAAGAAGCGGCGTGGCGGTCTGCATACTGGGCGAAACGACGCGCAAGGCGCTCTTTGGCGAGCTCGATCCCATCGGATCGCTGGTGCGGCTCGATCGCTTCTCGTGCGAGGTGATCGGGACGCTGGAGAGCAAGGGCGCCTCAACCTTTGGAATGGATCAAGACGATCTGATCATAACGCCGATTGCGCTCTTTCAGCGCCGCATAAGCGGCAACGGCGATATTCGCAGCGTCTATCTGTCGATCGATCCGTCGATCAACGCCGAGACGATCAAATCGGAGCTGACCAGCCTGCTTCGCGAGCGGCGCAAGTTGCGCCCAGAGCAAACGGACAACTTCTATATACGCGACACCAAAGAGCTGATGAACGCCTTCACCGAAACCAGCCGGACGCTTACCTATCTGCTTGGCGGCGTGGCGGCGATCAGTTTGCTTGTGGGCGGAATAGGCATTATGAACATTATGCTTGTTTCCGTAACGGAGCGCACCAGAGAGATCGGCATTCGGCTTGCGATCGGCGCGCTGGAGAGCGAGGTTTTGACGCAGTTTCTCGTCGAGGCGGTAACGCTCTCGTCGCTTGGGGGGCTGACCGGCATCGCGCTTGGGCTGATCGCGGCGTATTTTGTTACGAGCGGATTTGGCATTCCGTATGTGTATAACCAGTCGATCATCGTGGTAAGTTTCTGCTTTTCGGCGCTGGTGGGCGTGGCGTTTGGTTATCTGCCCGCGCGTAAAGCCGC
>JAITEA010000237.1 GCA_031282285.1 Helicobacteraceae bacterium | reverse complement strand
ATTGGAAGGGTTCGGCGCAGGGCGCGGAGGGGAGAATGCGTTCAAGACGGATAGCCAAAAGAAAGATTTGAAATCCTTCTCCCTCTTTTATCTCCTTTTATTGGGAGGCAGAGCGATAGGAGGCGAAGCCTTCGCCTGAAGCTTCCGAAGGGAACGAGGAATCGCTAAGGAAGCGGCGCGGAACGCGGCGCTCGCAATAATGTAGAAAGGGGGAAACCCCCCTTGCCCCCCTTATCAGGGGGGGGGATTGAGAAGGCGCGATCGCATTCTCCTTTCGCGTCGTGAGCTATGAGGGGCGGGAGGACGGCGGGGGGAGGGCAGGGGAAAATGACCGAGAGCTAAGATTTTGGCGCGGAGGCTAGAGTCTGTACGATATACTTGCTAAAAGAGTTTAAGCGCGCGGTCTGGGTCTTGAACGCCAAGCGAGTATAATTTGCGCTTCCAAACTTTTGTTAAGGAACTTTGATGGCGGCGCTAGAGGCAGATAAGATAACCAAAGAGATTTCCCGCGAAGCGATAAGACTGCTAGAAAAGACCGATACGCCGGCGTTGCCCTCATACTACGCCAAGGCGTTTTCGGATATAGCGCGCAAATACGGATCCGAGGTGGAGGAGGAGCTGAACAAACGCTATGTTCACCGCGACACAACGCCTTACGACAAATATCTTGAAGAGTCGTTCGTCGTGGCGCGAGAGACTTTGCGCGAGTATTCGGGCAGCGCCTCGAGACTCAAAGAGATC
Source organism: Helicobacteraceae bacterium (assembly GCA_031282285.1). Classification (GTDB taxonomy): domain Bacteria; phylum Campylobacterota; class Campylobacteria; order Campylobacterales; family SZUA-545; genus JAIRNH01. The sequence continues at coordinate 8,455 of JAITEA010000237.1, read as the reverse complement.
GCAGAAGATCAAGAATCTGTCCTCGATCTCACCGCGCTGAAAGCCGACGACTCGATCTCCGCGTCGATCTTCGACGAGCTTAAATCCTATATTTACGATCTAAGCGCCGAGGCGAAAAAAGCCGAAGAGACTATTGTCAGGCTCGAAGGCGATCTAAACAAGATCGAAACGAACAGCTTCGTCGATCCGCTTACCCACTTAAGAACGCCCAGCCTGCTCAAGCGCCAGCTTGAACAGGTGTTGCCGATCGGTCATAACCGAAACCTTGATCTCTGGCTTGGTCTGTTTGCGATCGACGATTACGATCGGCTCAAAGAGGAGTACGGCTATCTGGTTATGGAAAAGACGCTGCTGTTTATCGCCAAAAGCCTGCAAGGCACGATCAGAAGCGACAACAGAATCTACCGCTACAACGAAAACCCTCAAAACGAAAGTCTCTTTTGCGTCGTCTTCAACCGAATGGACAAGCAGGGCGCTTATCTCGCCGCAAGCCGCGTCAGAACGCGCGTGGAGGCAAGCAAGCTCGTCTATAACGAGAAGATCATAAGCGTAACGATCAGCGTCGCGCTGGCGCCTCACCGCGCCGCCGACGCGCCGAGTACGATCTGCGATCGCGTCGAAAAAGCGTTGGCAAGAGCGCTGTCGCAGAGCAAGAACGCGATAAGCGCGTTTGAAGATTAGGAGTTATTATGCATTGGCTTGATATTGTAATTTTGATATTGATCGTCATCTTGGGCGCGCAAGGCATTATGCGCGGCGCGATTAGGGAGCTTTCCAGCCTGTTTGGTATCGGTCTGGGCATATTTTTGGGATCGCGCTTGGCGCTGGCGGTCGGCAGGTGGGCTTCGGCGCATTCGTTTCAGTTTTCCAGCGAAGGCGCGATGAAGCTGGCGGGCTTCGCGCTTATATTCTTAATCGTCTGGGGGATATGCTTCCTGCTTGGGCTTTGGCTGTCCAAACGGCTCAGGCGCAAAGAGAGTATGACCAGAGCGGTTGCGATCTGGGCGGATCGCGTATTAGGATTTATCATCGGCGCGGGCAAAATATATATTATTTTCGCGGCGATCGTTTTCGCGCTGAACCAGACCGAGGCTATCTCAAAATGGTCGGACAACAACTTAGGCGACAGCTTCCTCTATCCGCCGCTGAAAGCCACCGGCGGCTTCTTGATCAAACTTGACAAAGAGGCGCGCAATCTGATAGAGGACGCGGAGGCGAAAGCCGAAGAGATAAAAGAGGCGATCAAGGAAGGCGTGGAGGTTATAGAGCCGACGGTTTCGGAGATAATCGACTCTAGCGAGGAAACCGCGCAAGCGCTTAGCGACGGGGTAGAGACCGTTAAGGAAGCGGCGCGGGCGATCGGCGGCGAAACGCAACCGCCAGCCGACCAAACGGCGCCGCAAACGCCTAACGCCGAAACGCAAACGGCGCAAGCGCTTGAGGACAACGAAACGCAAACCGTTCAACAAACGGCGCAAGCGAGAACAACCAACGAAGGAGAGACGGAACAATGAGCGACAAACCGCAGGATATTCTGAACAAGGCGTTAGAGCGCCTTGAAAAACTGGTGGCGGAAAAGGGGCTTAAGTACACGCGTCAGCGCGAGATCATACTAAGGGCGATCGTATCGACGCAATCGCACTTCATACCCGAAGAGCTTAAGGCGAAGATCGCCAAGGATTTCGGCAGCCCGCACATCGGCACCGCCACGGTTTACCGCACGCTGGCGCTGTTAGAAGAGGCGGGCATCGTTACCAGCGTCAGCTTCGGCGTGAGCGGCAAAAAGTACGAGTTTGGCTTGAAGGCGCACCACGATCATATGATATGCAATATCTGCGGCAAGATGATCGAGTTTATCGACGAGGATATTGAAAAGCGCCAGAGGGAGATCGCGCTTCTGCGCGGCTTTAAGATTCTAAGCCATACGATGCAGCTTCGCGGCATCTGCAAAGAGTGCCTCAAGGAGAGGGGTTGATTCCTGATTTCAACGATTATGTTAAAACCAGAATCGACAAACTAGAGCGGCTCAAGGAGCTTGGCAAGAACCCTTACGGCAACCAAGTCAAGCGCGATCTCTGCCTCGCCGAGTTCAGAGCCAAACACGCGCGTCTGTTTGAAGGCGGCGAGCGCGACGAAAGCGCGATCTTTAGCGTCGTCGGGCGGGTCAGACTGCTGCGCGTTATGGGCAAAGCGGCGTTCGCCACGATAGAGGATCAGAGCGGTTCGCTCCAGCTTTTCTTGTCGCTGGAGGCGATCGGCGAGCGCTACAACGAGATCAAAAAACTGCTGGATGTCGGCGATATAGCGCAGGCGAGCGGTTACGGCTTTGTTACGAAAACGGGCGAGTTGAGCGTGCACGCCAAATCGATCGAGATTCTGACCAAATCGATCCGCCCCCTCCCCGAAAAGTTTCACGGCGTTCAAGACGTGGAGCTGCGATCGCGCCGCCGCTACCTCGATCTGATTATGAACGCCGAGACGCGCGAGCGCTTTATGCTGCGCGCCAAGATCGTCTCCAAAATCCGCGCCTTTTTTGAATCGCGCGGCTTTGTCGAGGCGGAGACGCCAATGCTTCACCCGATCCCGGGCGGCGCCAACGCCAAGCCGTTTGTTACGAGGCACAACGCGCTTGGGGTCGATCGCTATCTGCGGGTCGCGCCGGAGCTGTATCTTAAGCGGCTGATCGTGGGCGGATTCGAGGCGATATTCGAGCTTAACCGCTGTTTTCGCAACGAGGGTATGGACTCTACGCACAATCCAGAATTTACCACGATCGAGTTTTACTGGGCGTACCATACTTACGACGATCTGATAAAGCTGACCGAAACGCTCTTTGACGAGCTTTCTTGCGCGCTTAACATACGCGAGATTACCTTCAAAGGGCGGGCGATCAGCCTCAAAACGCCCTTTGCGCGCTACGGCTACGACGAGGCGCTCGTCAAAATAGGCGGCGTAGCGCCCGCCGATCTGAACGATATTAACGCGCTGAGCGCCGCCGCGCGCGCAAACGGGATCGAGGTTAAACAAACGCAATCGCTTGGCGCGATCAAAGCGGAGCTGTTTGACGCGCTTGTCGAAGAGAAACTGATAGAACCGACATTTATTGTAGATTTTCCCGTCGCGATCTCGCCGCTTGCCAGACGAAACGATCAAAACCCCGAAATAGCCGACCGCTTCGAGCTGTTTATCGGCGGTTACGAGATCGCAAACGGCTTCAGCGAGCTAAACGATCCTATCGATCAATACGAGCGCTTCAAAGCGCAGGCGGCGGCGAAAGAGGCGGGCGACGAAGAGGGTATGTATATGGACGAGGATTATGTTACCGCGCTTAGCTACGGTATGCCGCCGACGGCGGGCGAGGGGATCGGCATAGACAGGCTGGTTATGATACTGCTTGGGTTTGACGCGATCCGCGAGGCGCTGCTGTTTCCGGCTATGAAACCCGAACAAAAGGAAGATAAGTGAGTTTAGAGCAAGAAGACAGAGAGATTTTCGGCTGGATACAAAAAGAGCTGACGCGCCAAAACGATCATCTTGAGATGATCGCGAGCGAAAACTACACCTTCCCCGCCGTGATGGAGGCGATGGGATCGGTTTTGACCAACAAATACGCCGAAGGCTACCCGCGCAAGCGATACTACGGCGGCTGCGAGTTTGTGGACGAGGTCGAGCAGATCGCCATCGATCGCCTCAAAAAGCTGTTTGGCTGCAAGTTTGCCAATGTTCAGCCGCATTCGGGCAGCGGCGCCAATACGGCGGTTTACGCCGCGCTGCTCAAGCCCTACGACAAGATTCTCGGTATGGATTTGAGTAACGGCGGTCATCTGACGCACGGCGCGAAGGTCAGTTTCAGCGGGCGGAACTATCACAGCTTTTCGTACGGCGTGAACGGAAAGGGGCTGATCGACTACGACGAGGTCGAGAATATAGCGCGGATCGTGAAGCCGCAGATGATTATCGCGGGCTTTAGCGCCTATTCGAGGGAGCTTGATTTCGAGCGTTTCCGCGCGATCGCCGACAGCGTGGGCGCGTTGCTGCTTTCGGATATAGCCCATGTGGCGGGGCTGGTTTGCGCGGGCGAGTATCCAAACCCCTTTCCGCACTCGCATATCGTTACCACGACGACGCACAAAACCCTGCGCGGTCCTCGCGGCGGCGCGATTATGACCAACGACGAGGAGATCGCCAAGCAGATCGACAAGGCGATCTTTCCGGGTATGCAGGGCGGACCGCTTATGCATGTGATCGCCGCCAAAGCGGTCGGTTTTGGCTACAACCTCAAGCCCGAATGGAAAAGCTACGCCAAACAGGTCAAGGCAAACATAAAGGCGCTCGCCGAAATTACGCAAAAGCGCGGCTACCATATTGTAAGCGGCGGCACGGACAACCATCTGATACTGCTTAGCTTCCTCGATCGCGAGTTCAGCGGCAAAGAAGCCGATCGCGCGCTGGGGCTGGCTGGTATATGCGTCAATAAAAACGCCGTGCCAAACGACAAACGCAGCCCTTTTATCACCAGCGGCGTTCGGATAGGTTCGGCGGCTCTGACCAGCCGCGGTATGAAAGAAAACGAGTTCAGGTTTATAGGCGCCAAAATCGCCGACGCGCTCGATCATATCGACGACGAGCAGAAGCTAAACGCGATCGCCGAGGAGACCAAAGCGCTTGGGCGCAAGTTTCCCGTCTATTCGCGGGCGACCTTCTAAGGGCGAATCGTGATCGGCCAGCAAGATTTGCGGCTTATCAAAATGCAGAGTTCGCACTATTACAAAAAACGCGAAGGCGGCGGCATACAGATCAATTTCAGGGGCAAGACGCTGTTTGATAAGTTTGAGCGGGTCAATCAGCCGATCACGCTCGCGCTACTGAGCGATCACTGGGCTAAAAAAATTACGGTTGCGCACGATTTAGTATTGTCGGGCGAAATGGTCGAAAATATCGTCTTTGATTTCAACGGGCTGGACCCGCAGCGCTTTTACCACCGCGCGCAACTGATGCTCAGGGAGGAGGGGTTTTTGAACTTCACCGCCTACGAGAGCGGTTCCGGCGGTCGGTTGCATCTGTATGTTCACAAAGGGCATACGACGCTTGGCGAGGGTTGTCAGTTGGCAAAGACGCTTTCGGCTAAACTAGCTCAGAAATTGCCCCAGCAGTGGAGAGTATTTCCGTCTTTCGATCTGCCGCCGGAGTTTAATATTCTGGTAGTTCCGTACGGCGTTTACGCCAAAGAGCGCGGAACCGGCTGGTCGAAACACATGTAAGAAAGGAAAACGATGGCAGAGCACATCAATAGTCAGGACGAACTGAACGATATCCTCATCAAGCAGGACGACGGCGCGGGCGGCAGAGTGAAAAACGCGCTGTTAATAAGCGCCGCTATGCTGCTGATAGCCGTGATCGCGTTTTTAACCTTCCGCGTGGTTGATGCGAGCAAATACGAGGAGACGCCAAGCGGCGGCTTGCAGACGAGCGCGGTTAACGCCGATCCCGTAACGGCGGAACAGCCAAAGACGATGTTTGAAACGCCGCAGCCGGCGAGCAACCCCGATCAGGTGCGAAGCGCGATCGACGCGATTATCGAAAAGCACCGCGCCGCGCGTAACGATCAGAACGCCACGCCCAGCGCGACTGCGGCGCAAACGACGCCGGTTACGCCGCCCGCGCCGCCAAAGACGACGACGCCTCCAGCAACCGTCGCTCAACCGGCGCAAACTACGCCCGTTACGCCGCCCGCGCCGCCCAAAACGACGCCCGCCGCCACGCCGCAGACGCCGCCCAAAACGGTTACGCCGCCCGCCGCGCAAACTACGGCGGCAAGCTCCGGCTTATTCTATATCCAGTTAGAATCGCTCGCCTCCGCGCCGCGCGCGGACTATTTGCAGACGCTTCGTAGCGCGTTAGCCTCGACGGGCAAAAGCGTCTCCGTAAAGCAGAAGGTCGTGAACGCAAAGACCGTGCATAGAATCTATCTGGGATCGTACAAGAGCAGAGAGGACGCGCTAGGAGCGCTGAGCGCTATCAGGCGCGATTTCAGCCCCGACGCTTTTATCGTACAGGAGTGATCTTTGGTAGTCTTTCGCCGCGCTCTGTACGACACGCTTACGCCGATCGCGCTGTATGATAAGCTGGCGCGGTTTTTCGCGGGCAAACGGGTTTTGCTCTTTGAAAGCGGGCTGAACGACGAGGAGGGCAACTTCAGCGTCGTAGCCGTCGGCGCGCGCGAGCGCGTGTGGCGCGAAAACGGCAAGACGCTCTATTTCGCAAACGGCGCGGTAAGCGAGGTCGAGGACAATCCGCTCGCCTTCCTGAAAAAGCGGTTCGCCTCGATCGACAAGCAAGCCTACAAAACGGCGCAGCAAGAGCTTGGCGTGGGCTTTGCCGACGGCTTCTTAGGCTTTATCGGCTACGACGCGGTGCGGTTTTTCGAGCCTTCCTTGCGAAAGGTTATGGACGATCTTACCGCCGTTACGGACGCGCCCGAGTTCGATCTGGCGCGCCCCGAATATCTGTTTATCTACGCGCACAAAAACCGCCAGCTTATCGCGATCAGCTCGCTTCAGGACGGCGACGAGGCGTTGCAAGAGGCGCTCAAAGTCGCCAAAGCGCCGATGGATCCCCTGCCGCTAATCAGAGCCGAGAAGCTGGGCGAGGGGTCGTTTGACTTCTCAAAAGAGGAGTTTATGCGCAAGGTCGAGCTGGTCAAAGAGGAGATACGAAGCGGCGAAATCTTTCAGATGCTGCTTGCCGATCGCTTTATCCAGCCCGCTAGGATCGATCCGTTCAGCTTTTACCGCGTTCTGAGGAGCAAAAACCCTTCGCCCTATCAGTTTTTGCTGCCTTACGAAAAGTTCGCGATCGTGGGCAGTTCGCCGGAGATGATGGCGCGGCTAAACGGCGAGGAGATACTGCTTCGCCCCATCGCCGGCACCCGCAGGCGCGGCGCGACGATCGCGCAGGATATCGCTATGCAAAACGAGCTGCTGAGCGACGAAAAGGAGCGCGCCGAACATATTATGCTAGTCGATCTGGGGCGCAACGACGCGGGTCGCGTAGCCAAAGCGGGCAGCGTGCGCGTTTCAAACCTGATGCACATCGAGCGTTTCAGCCATGTGATGCATATCGTCAGCGATATAACGGCGCAGATCGAGGAGGGGCGCGATATGTTCGATCTGTTTATGTCCGCCTTCAGCGCGGGGACGATGACGGGCGCGCCCAAAATCCGCGCTATGGAGCTGATCGCCAAATACGAGGGGAGCAAACGCGGCTTTTACAGCGGCGCGATCGCGCTGTTTGGATTCAGCGGCGATATGCAAAGCGCCATCACAATCCGAAGCGCACAGATCGAAGCGGACCGCGCGATCTTTCACGCCGGCGGCGGCATCGTCGCCGACAGCAAGCCCGAACTGGAGTGGCTAGAGGTTCAGAACAAAATGGCGGCTTTGCGCGTCAGCTTCGACGAACTGCTCTCCGTATGAAGCTGTTCGCCGTTTTGGGCGATCCGATCGCGCATTCGCTCTCGCCGCTGATGCACAATTTTGTGTACAGGCAAAACGCGATCGAGGCGATCTACGCCCGCGCGCGCGTCGCCGATGGCAAGCGGTTGCGCGAGGTTTTTGAAACGCTTGGCTTGTCGGGCGCCAATATCACCGTGCCGCACAAAGAATCGGCGTTCGAGCTGTGCGACGAGGTTAGAGGGATCGCGGCGCGGCTTGGCGCGGTAAATACTTGGGTCAAAGAGGGCGATCGTATCGCCGGCTACAACACCGACGCGGAAGGCTTCGCCGCGTCGATCGCGCCGTTAAACGGCGTTAAAAGCGCGCTGGTGCTGGGCGCGGGCGGCGCGGCGCGATCGATCGCGCTTGCGCTGATCGAATCGGGCGCGGATACGGCGGTCGTAAACCGAAGCGCGGCGCGGCTGGAGTTTTTCAAGCCGCTTGGCGCGAGGGTTTTTGACTGGCAAAATCTGCCGCGGGAGCGGTTTGATCTTGTGGTAAATAGCACGAGCGCGGGGCTGAAAGAGGACGATCTGCCGCTTGAAAAAGAGGCGCTCAAAGCCTATCTAACGGGCGCCAAAACGGCGTACGACGCGATCTACGGCAGGCAAACGCCGTTTTTGCGTCTGGCGCTCGAATGCGGCGCGGCGGTCAAAGACGGCGAGGATATGCTCGCCTTTCAGGGCGCGATCGCGCATACGCTTTTTTTTGGCGGCGGCGATCGCGCCAAGATAGCCGAAACGATGAAAACCGCGCTGAGACTGCCCGCCTCTTGGCGCCAATCTCCGCCGCGGGAAGGATAACCAATGATTAAACGAATACTGCTAACCATACTGCTGTCCTTAACCTCGCTTTACGCTCAATCTTTCGAGCGCGTAGATATTGAAGCGCTGATAGAATCAAGTCTTGGAACCAATTCAGAGGCTCAGCTTCAAGAACTAAAGTCAAAAGCCAATACGGAC
>JAITEA010000166.1 GCA_031282285.1 Helicobacteraceae bacterium | reverse complement strand
TTATCGTGCTGAACGCTTTTATCGGTATTATCGTTAATTCGTTAGGCGAGGAGAGCAAAGAGGAGAGCGACGACGATTGCAAAAAAGAGTTTGCCAAACTAAACGAGCGGTTGGCAAACATCGAGCGCGCGCTGGAAGCAAGAGACAAAAAGCCTTCCAATTAGATCGCCGCGATCGCGATAGCCGCCGTCCGCGCCTAAGGAAATTCGGCTAACTGCGTCAGGCTGTATCTGTCTAATTCGTAGCCGCGATATGCTAAACCTAGATCGTAATTAGCCGCTTCAAGATATTTTTCCGCCCGCTCGGCGAACGCGGGCGGACAAACGAAGCCGGAAGCGGCTTTAAGGCGCGCTAAAGGGCGCGGAGTATAATTGCGATTATTTTTTATCGAGGATATTCAATGCTGTTAATGACGCCGGGTCCGACCCCATCTCCAGAGTTTCTACGCCGCGCGATGGCGAAGGAGAGCATTCACCACAGAACGCCCGAGTTTGAGGCGATCTTTGAGCGCGTAAGAAACCGCCTCAAGGCGTTTATGGGTTCGAGCGAGGTTATTTTCCTCGCGAGCACGGGCAGCGGCGCGATGGAATCGGCGCTTACGCACTTTTGCGCCCGCCGCGCGCTGACGATCAACGCGGGCAAGTTCGGCGAGCGCTGGAGCAAGATCGCGAAAGCCTACGGCAAAAATCCGCTTGAGCTTAAATACGGCTGGGATACGCCCGCAAAGATCGAGGATATTGAAAACGCGCTGAAAAACAACCCCGAAATCGACGCGCTGTTTATTCAGGTCTGCGAAAGCTCCGGCGGTCTGCGCCACCCCGTCGAGGCGATAGCCGGCGCGGCAAAGGCGCTGCGGAGCGATCTGTTCGTGATCGCCGACGGCATCACCGCCGTGGGCGTGGAGCGGTTTGATACCGCCAATATCGACGCGCTGATCGTCGGAAGTCAAAAGGCGTTTATGCTACCGCCCGGGTTAGCCGCGATCGGGCTAAGCCAAAAGGCGGTTAAACATATCGAATCAACCGGCGGCGCGGGCTTTTACTTCAATCTCGCCACGGAGCTGAAAAACCAGCGCAAAAATACTACGGCTTGGACGGCGGCGACAACGATCATTCAGGGGCTGGACGCGTTTTTTGCCGAGCTTGACGGCGGCGGCGAGGATAGTTTTTACGCCGCGACGATAAGGCGGCACGAGGCGGGAACGGCGGCTTTGAAAGCGATCGGGGCGCGAATCTATCCGCTTGCGCCCGCGCTAAGTATGCTGAGCGTTTTTCACCCGAAGGCTTCCGAAATCCGCAAGTGGATAAAAAAAGAGGCGCGGGTTAACGCCGGCGGCGGGCAGGACGATCTGAAAGATACGCTAATCCGTATCAATAATATGGGTTTCGTGCTGCCCTCCGAAATCGCTTGGAGCCTCAACGCCGTCGAGATCGCGATGGATAAGATCGGCGCGCGCAAATACGACGGCGCGGCAAACCGCGTATTTACGGAAACCTACTACCGATGATCGGCGAATACGAGATTCCAAGAGGAAGCAAGCTGTTTTTTGGCGATCTGGCGCGCAAGAAACGCGAGATCGAGAGCAAAGCGGCGGCGATCTTTGTCAAGCGCGGTTTTGAGGAGATCGCCACGCCGCTGTTTTCGTATCACCAATCGCCATCAAACGATACGATCCGCTTCGGCGACGAGAGCAACGAGCCGGTTTTTCTGCGCGCGGACTCTTCGCTGGAAGCGGTGCGGCTTATACTCAAACGGCTTGGACGCGCTACGGATCATCGCAAATGGTTCTACATACAGCCCGTTTTTCGCTACCCGACGACGGAGATTTATCAGATCGGCGCGGAGGCGATCGACAGCGGCGATCTTGGCGCGATTATCGATCTGTGCGGCGAGATTCTAAACGCCGCGGGCGTTCGCGCCGCCACGCTTCAGATTGGCTCGATCGCGCTGCTGAACGCTTTGCAAAAACTGCTTGGGATCGAGCGCGAGGTTTTGACGCGCCACGAACTGCATAAACTGCTCGAAAGGGACGAGAAGTGGCTGAAACCGCTCGCCGAACTATGCGATCTTAGCGGGCTTGACGAAGTTTTGTCGAGCGCGCCCAGCGAACTAAAACCGCATCTGATCGCTATGGCAAATCTTGCCAACGATCGCGCTTTGGCTGTACTTTCGCCGCTTTTTTACGCGGATATGGCTTATTACGACGATCTATATTTCAGATTTTTGCTAAATGGCAAACAGATCGCTATGGGCGGCGGCTACGACAGCGGCGAAGGACGCGCCGTAGGCTTTGCGATCTATACCGATCGGATCATATAAGCGCGGTTAGCCCGCCGCTTGCGCTTTTTGCGCTTTATCTAGCGGCGGCGCAAAAAAGCGAGTTTCATTTCTGTTGGAGCGCTTTTTGCTTGCGTTTAGCTATGAAGGGCTTGGCAATCTTGTGTCTGGTTATATCGCTGGCGTTAGCCGAGGACGATCGCGTATCGCGGAGCGATTTTACGAACTTCTATCTTTCGGGCAAGGTGAAAGAGGAGATCAAGGCGGAGATTATCGCCGATCTCAATCTCTCGTTCGAGGCTACCAAAACCGAACTGCTCGATTTTATCAAAACCGAAAACGAACGCCAGCGGCAGTTGCACGCGGCGCAAAACAAAGAGCTTTCGGGAATGATATCGGGGCTGAAAGAGGAGATCGAGTTTGCCCGCGAACTTGCGGTGGACGCCAACTATATGCGAAACTCCAACGGCGATACGGTTATGAATTTGCAAAAGCGCATAGACGAGCTTGACGAACGCATAAAAGCGCTTGAGGCGGCGATCAAAAACGAGGCGCCGCCGCCCGAAATACCCGCCGGCGGGCGCAAGCTGTAGCGGTTTATAATGCCGCCCATATTCCTAATAACGGGCGGTTAATGAAATATCTCAAAAGCGGCGATCAGAACTTCGCCGAATCGTTTAAGGTTTTGCTGGAGCATGGCGGCGCGGACAACGCGGCGTTCGCGCCGAAGGTTCAGGCGATTTTGGACGAGGTGAAAACGGGCGGCGATCACGCTTTGCTCTCGCAGATCGCGCGGTTTGACCGCTGGAGTCCCAAATCAATCAACGACATTATCGCCTCTCAAGACGACTTTGACGCGGCGTGGGAGGCTACGCCCGCCAATTTGCAAACCGCGCTCAAAATCGCCTACGATCGCATCAAGAGCTTTCACGAAAAACAGCTTCCAAAAAGCTGGATCGACTTCAGCCCTCAAGGCTGGTTCGGGCAGAAAGTTTCGCCCGTAGAGCGCGCGGGCTTGTATATCCCGGGCGGCAAAGCGGCGTATCCGAGCAGCCTTCTGATGAACGCGATCCCCGCGATCGTCGCTGGCGTTGAGGAGATCGTCGTCTGTTCGCCCGCGCCCGATAACGCGATCAATCCGCTGGCTTTAGCCGCGGCTCATCTGTGCGGGATCAAACGGCTTTTCAAAGTCGGCGGCGCGAGCGCGATCGGCGCGATGGCTTACGGCACCGAGACGATCCCTAAGGTTGATACTATTACCGGACCCGGCAACATCTTTGTCGCCGTCGCCAAAAAGCTGGTTTTTGGCGAGGTCAATATTGATATGATCGCCGGTCCCAGCGAGATAGGCGTTATAGCCGACGCAAGCGCCGACGCGGGGCGGATCGCGATCGATCTGTTAAGCCAAGCCGAACACGACGAGATGGCTTCGTCCATTCTTATTACGACGGACGAAGCGTTGGCTCTGCGCGTGATCGACGAGACGCAAAACCTGTTGCAATCGCTCTCCCGCAAAGCGATCGCCGCCAAATCGATCGCCGATCGCGCCGCCGTGATATTAGCTCGCGATCTAGACGAAGCCGCCGCGCTTATGAATATGATCGCGCCCGAACATCTGGAGATTTTAACGGCAAATCCGCAGGCGCTCTTAGGCGGGATAAAACACGCGGGCGCGATCTTTTTGGGCGAGTATTCGCCGGAGGCGATCGGCGATTATGTCGCGGGACCAAACCACACATTGCCAACGGGCGGCACGGCGCGTTTTTTCAGCCCGCTGGGGGTTGAAAATTTCCTTAAACGAAGCTCGATAATCGGCGTAAGCAAAGAGGGTTTTGCCTCGCTCGCCGCCGCCTGCTACGATCTGGCAAACGCCGAAGGCTTAGAAGCGCACGCCTTAAGCGTAGCCAAACGCTCCAAATTGTAAAGCGCTTGTTTT
>JAITEA010000039.1 GCA_031282285.1 Helicobacteraceae bacterium | reverse complement strand
TGCCCTTCAAAGATAACGGTAACGCGATCGCCCTCTTTGAAGTGATCGCTTAGCTTCGCTATCCGTTTGCCGCCCGCGCCGACTTTGGAGATATGCACAAGCCCCTGCGATCCGTCGGGCAACTGCGCGAACAGCCCAAACTCAACGATTTTGGCGATCACGCCTTCAAGCTCCTCGTTTGGCGTATAGCTGCTGATCGCCGGTTCCTTCTTGCCGCCAAAAGCTCCGAAGCGTTTGGCGCTCTCGGCGGCTATGCGGCGGATTTCCGATACAGCCTCCCCCGCGCTCGCCGCGTCGGTTCCGCGCACCTTTACGCCGCCGCTTTCTTTGTCCAGATCGATCTTGACGCCGTATCGTTCGCACAGTTCGGCGATCACCGCGCCGCCCTTGCCGATAATCGCGGGGATCGCCTTGGGATCGACGCTGAAGCTCTCAAGCCCGGGCAGAGCGGCTTTGTTGATCACGATCTCCTCGCACGCCGCTTGCATCTTTTCCAAGATGATCAGCCTAGCGGCGCGGGCGCGATCTAGCGCCTCTCTAAGCAGGCTTAGCGGCAGCCCGCCCAGCTTGATATCCATCTGCATAGCCGTAACGCCGTCGCTTGTGCCCGCGACCTTGAAATCCATATCGCCGTCGTGATCCTCAAGCCCCGTGATGTCGGTTAAAATCTTATGGCGATCGCCCTCCGTCATAAGCCCCATCGCCACGCCCGCGACCAGCTTGCGAAGCGGGACGGCGGCGGCTTTGAGCGCCATCGTCGATCCGCAGACGGTAGCCATCGACGAGCTTCCGTTGCTCTCCAAAATCTCGCTGACGACGCGGATCGCGCCGTCAAACGAGGGATCGATCTGGCTCTCTATCGCGCGTTTAGCCAGATTGCCGTGTCCAAGCTCCCTGCGCCCGGGCGCGCCGATCCGTTTGGTTTCGCCCACGCTGAAGCTGGGAAAGTTGTAGTGAAGCATAAACCTGTCGTACGACTGCGTTTTGTCGGTCAGCCGCTCCTGCGCCTGCCGATCGGAGTCGCCGCCCAGCGTAACCGCGACGAGCGCCTGCGTTTGACCTCTGGTAAATAACGCGCTGCCGTGCGCCTTTGGCAGCAGGTTGGTTTCGATGGCGATCGGGCGAATCTCGTCCAAGGCGCGCCCGTCGGCGCGTCGGTTTTCCTCCATAACGCGAGAGCGGGAGAGCGATCGTTTGCGCGCCTCCACCGCCAGCTCGACCCCTTTGAGATCGTCGGTTTCAAGCGACTGCGCGGCTTGCTTGACTATCGCTTTCAGCGCGCCGCCGCGTTCGCTTTTAGCCATCTGGAATATCGCGTCGTTGATCGCGCCGTCGTAACGCTCGGCGATATGCGCGGCGACCAGCTCGTCGATCAGATCGCTTTTAAGCGCGTAAGGCTTGGTCTCTTTCGCCGCGCCCGCGAAAGCCTCCGCGTAGATCTTCGAGGCTTTGGAGACATTTTCTTGCGCCAGCGCGATCGCCTCCAGCAGTTTCTCCTCCGGCAGTTCCGCGTTGGTAGAATGCTCCGCGCTTGGCTGCAAAGATTGCATCTCGATCATCAGCAGTTCGTCGGCGCTGCCGCAGACAAAGAGATCGAGCGAGCTTTTTTGCATCTGGCTAAGCGTCGGATTGACGACGAACTCGTCGTCTATACGGGCTATGCGCGTCGCGCAGACCGCCTTTTTCGCCGGAAGCGATCCGACAAACAGCGCCGCGCCAGCCGCCAAAACCGCCAGCCGCTGCAGATCGGCGCCCGCTTCGCAGCTTAGCACGGTAACGGCGATCAAGACCTGCGAGGTGAAGCCTTTGGGGAAAAGCGGGCGGAGCGTGCGATCGACGATCCGCGAGGTTAAAGTCTCAAAATCGCTCGGCTTGTTCTCCCGCTTGAGAAACCCGCCCGGAAATTTACCCGCCGCGTAGGTTTTCTCGATATATTGGACGGTCAGCGGCAGAAAATCGTCGTCGCTCTCTTCGCCCTCCTCGCTCGTAACGGTCGCCAGCAGCACATTGCCGCCCTCCTGAAACCATACCGCTCCGTCGGCTTGGTTGGCGTATTTGCCAAATACGAATCTCTCCTGCGCTTTAATAGGCGCGACGCTAACGATCTTCTCGCTCATAACTCTCCTTTTGGTTTTTCGGTTTTGATTTCGCCTCTGATCGCGCTAAGCAGCGCGACGGCGTTGGCGCTCTCCTGCGTTTTGTAGTAGCTCTTTGCCTCGACATAGTGCGTCATACGGTGCGGCAGATAGGCGTCGTCGATCAAGCTGTAAAGCTCGACGGCTAGGTTTTCTGGAATCACGGGCAGCGCGACGGCGACTCTGGCGGGGTTCATAGCGAAGATTGTTTTGAGCGAAACCATCAGCGTCAGCCCCGTATCCGCGCCCTCGTCGATCAGCAGCACATTTTTGCCCGCCATATTTTTCAGCGGCGCGCCCTTGCGGTATTTGTAGAGGTAGCCCAGAATCTTCTCGTCGTGCTTGCGCTTCGCCTCGCCGTAGATGTAATCCACGCTGATGTCAAAGGCGCTCGCCAGAAAATGGTTGATTACGATCTCTTCGGTTTCGCTCACCACCGATATCCAGCAATCTTTGTTGATCGGCGAACAGATAGGTTCGGTGAAAATGTAATCCATCGACGCGCCGATCGCTTTGGCGATATCAAAGGCGATCTGCGATCCCTGCTCGCTCATAGCCAGCGTCTCCCATTTCTCCTTTTTCATCTGAGCTACCGGCATAATGGCGAGCAGCTTTTGCGCGGCTTCGGCGCGATTTTCAAACAAGATCACTTAGCCAGCCCAGCCGCCGACGATCCGCCGCTAAGCAGCAGATATTTCAGATCGTCGTCCACAAAATGCACGCCGGCGCCGGCGAAAAAGTTATCCGCGTCGCGGTTGAGGAAGTTGTCGTAGCCGCCGTACAGCGCGATAAACTTCCACGGCAGATAGCGGGCGGTAAATCTAAGATGCGCGCTGGAGCCGCGAATATCGTTTACCGCGTTGAAATCGTAGGCTTCCAAAGAAAGCTTGAGCCTGTCGTCGTCGCTGAAATAATCCACCCCGACGCCGCCCGTATCGCGTATCAGCCCGCCGCGAAGCAGCCAGTTTTTGTAGCGTTTGCCAAGCTGCGCGCTGACTAGATACTCGCCGTCGTCGTCGTGCAGCTTGGGCAAGATCGCTTTGCCAGAGCTATTTAGGCGGTCGATAATCGGCGCGGCGCTTACGCCTAGCATATAGTAGTTGGTCGGGTTGGGCAGATACGCCACGCTAAGCTCCGATTCGCCAAAGCCGTCGTTGAACATACGCGCGTGACCCAGATCGATCTGAAGCTCGGCTTTATCGATCTTGCCAAGCATCGCGTCCAGCCCCTCTAGCGTATCGGTTCCCTTGTCGAAAAAGACCTTCACGCTGGCGATCGTGCTATCCAGCGACGAGGCGTTATCCTCGCTTTCGCCGACGAGGTTTAGCAGATTATCCTCCAGCTTGGAGAACTTCTCCAAAATCTCCGGCAGTTTCGCGTTGATATCCTTGCCCGTCTGCTTGAACTCGGCGCTGAGATCGTCGATCTGCGCCATTATTTTCGGCAGGCTTTCATTGACGGTTTTGCCCGCTATTCTAAACTCCTCGCCCGCCGCGCCGAGTTTATCGCCCATAGTTCTGAGCGAGGCGATCGCCTCTTTGAGATTGTTTCTGGTTTCCGCGTCAAAGGCTTCGTTTAGCCCCTCCATAAAATTTTTCACCTCGTCCACCGCCTCGTCGATCGAAGCGTAGCGGCGGTATTTTTCTATGCGATCGCCGTCTTGCAGCAGGCGATCGGACGCGCCGTAAACAATATTGATCGCGTTGCCGCCAAGCATAGATTCCTGCGCGATAATCATAACGGAGTCGGCGGATATCTGGCGACCTTCGTAGATAAACAGCGTCAATACGACTTTGCCGCGCTCCAAATCGATATTTTCAAGATAGCCCGCCTCCACGCCCTGAACGCGCACGGGGCTGTTCAGCTCCAGCCCCGCCGCGCTGGAAACCTCCGCGATCAGGCGGTAGCCTTCGCGCCCCAGATTCGCCACGCTGGAGACTCTGGTAGATAGCAGTATCAGCGCGACCACGCCAATCAAGACGAACAGTCCGACTTTAGACTCGGCGCGCATTAAGTTCTCTCGTCCGCATAAAGCTGCTGTTTAACCTCGCCGAAAGGAATTAAAATAAGCCGCAGATAGATTATATCGTTAATTCTCGACGAACTGCCGCGCGATCCTATATTGTAGGGCGTAATATCGCGCTCGAAGCTAAGCTCGCTCTCCCAGCAGCCGCTTTTGTGATTAAGCGCCACGCTCCAGCCGCGATCGGCGTTAGCTAGCATATCGCGCTCGTATTTGCCGACGATCTTATCGTTTTCGCTCAACTTAACGCCAAGCGAGGCGCTCAGATAGCGTTTGCTTACCCGTTTGCCCGTTGGGTTTTCGTACAGATGCGTCAGCGCGTAATTTACGCCGCCAAAAGCGCCGCTAAGATCGCTCGTGCTTAAAACCGCCGCGTCGTATTCGTGCGAGTAGCGCAGCCGGTTGCTTAGCCGCTGCCCAAAGAGGCTTAGCGTCAATTCGTTTTGCAGATCAAACCAGCTCGTATTATCGTCGAGCGAAACGATCTGGCTTGCGCGGTGGGTCAGAAACGCCCGCCCTTTTTTGTCGTACAAAAACTGCGCGAGATCGAACGAGAGCGTCCGCGCGCCGCTTTGCTTTGCGCCCATATCGGTGAAATCTCGATCAAAATCGCCCTCTACGCCGTGATAAAACGGATCGGAATAGGACGCGCCAAAGGCGATCGTGTGAAAATTATCGCCGTAAGGTTTCGCAAGCAGCGTGGATACGCCCAGCTTAAGCGTCTGGCGGTTTTCAACGCCGCTTTTTAGCTTTGCGCCGCCTATCTGATCGGAGTAGTCGATCTGATAGCGCAAAGTCTCCAAACTAGCGTCAAGCGCGAGATAGTCGTCGAATAGCGAAATGTGGTAGCTAAGCGGTATATCGATCGCGTAATCTTGCGCTTTGCTTCCGACTTTCCGCGAGAAGTTGCGCGCTCTGATATCGGCGTTAAGCAGCAGATTGTCAAAAAAGAGCGATCGGGTAAAAAGATGCCCGTGCGCTTCCGGCAGAATCTGCGCCAAACCGTCGTTTTTCAGCGGGTTTTTGTAGTTTTTGAAGTAGCGCGAATAGACGCCAAGATACGCCTCGTCGCCTTTGAGAAAATAGTCGGCTTTATTGGTTATCAGCGCGCCGATTTCGCGATCTAGTTTGCCGTTATCGAGCGAGTGCA
Source organism: Helicobacteraceae bacterium (assembly GCA_031282285.1). Taxonomy (GTDB): domain Bacteria; phylum Campylobacterota; class Campylobacteria; order Campylobacterales; family SZUA-545; genus JAIRNH01. The sequence continues at coordinate 4,134 of JAITEA010000039.1, read as the reverse complement.
GATCGATATACTCTATATCGTTGTAATCTTGATAGTCGATTATCAAGCCCTCCTGCGCGTTGGACGAAGGCGAGGTAAAAACGCGCGATCGCTCGTAGGTCAGATCGCCGCCTTGTTTAACGCGCCTTTCGTCGTCGTAACGGTTTAGATATTCGTCTTTGTTTTTGAACGCGCCAAAGTTGATCGCGCCGCTCGAATAGGGCGAATCGACCCAGCGAAAATAACCGCCAAACCCGTTGCCCCTCTCATAGCGCGCCTGATCCCAAAACTCCAAATCCCACCAGTCGTTCGGCGCGAGATAAAACGGCAGCTCAAAGCGCGTCCCGTCCTCTTTGGAGCTGCCAATGCGCGGAAACAAAAAACCGCTGTGGCGCTTATCGTCCGTGTGGTAGCCAAAAAACGGCATATAAAAAACGGGTACGCGACCGGCGTAAAAAAAGGCGTGGCGAAGCTCCACCCACTGCTTTGCCTGATCGTGCCGCGCCTCGCTGAAACGAAACGACCAGTCGGGGCTGGATGGCGCGCAGCCCGAGACGCTGCCTTGTTTGATGATCGAGATATTGCCCTCGACGAGCGCCTCGTTGCCGGCGAGCCAGAGCGGGCTTTGGTTTGAGATGGTGAAAAAGTGATCGACATTGCCGCTGCGAGCGTCTATGCCGCGCAGTTTAAGGTAGTCGGCGAGCATCAGATCGCCGCCGATTTGCGAAAAATAGACATTGCCAAACAGCTCCGCCTCGCCCGTGTCTTGGCAGTATATCAGGCGATCGGCGCGTATATACGCGCCATTTTCGCCGCGCAAAGACACGTCGCCGCTGGCGATCGTGATATTATTTTCGCTCTCTACGCTCGCGGCGATCAGTTCGACGCGGTTTTCTGCGAAAAGGGCGGCGCAAAGGCAGGGCAAGAGCCAAAGCGCTCTACGCATCGATCACGATTACGCGCGCGATCTTATCGTGCCAAGTCTGCCGCAGCGGATTAACAAACGCCCACGCGAAGCCCAGCGCCATACATATATCGCTGACGACCCGCGTCAAAGCCCTGACCAAAGCGGCGACAAACGACGGTTTGCCAAAGCCGTCAATCTCCACGACGATAATCCTCTGCCACATCTTGCCGAGCGTGGCGCCGTATAAAGCGACAAATATCGCGTGGTAGATCGTATGAAACAGCGCGATCCAGACGATATGCGCGTTAATGATCTCTATCTGCGCCAGCGCGTTGCCAGAAGCCGCGCTAAGCCGCTCCCACAGCGCGGCGAATACGATCGCCGCGATCAGCGCCTCGTCTAGCAGATAGGCTTTGATCCGTTTCGCGTAAGAGGCGATCGTGATCTCTTCGCGCGCCAGATCGCGCTCTATGCCGTCCATTATCGCAAAGCCTGATAGGCGATATCGGTTCTGTACTGCATACCGTCGAACTTGATCTTGGCGATCAGATCGTACGCGCGCTCCCTAGCCAAGCGGATATTTTCGCCAAGCCCCATAGCGACCAGAACGCGCCCGCCGCTTGCGAGAAGCTCGCCGTTTTCGCCTTTGGTTACGGCGGCGAATAGAATATGCGCGTTCTCGTTTTCCGCGCCGCTCTCAATCGTAATCGGCGCGCTACGGCTTTGTCCGTACGGATAGTTTTGCGAGGCGACCACGACGCCTACCGCCGATTTGGCGCTAAAGCGCGGTTTAACCTCGCTTAATTTGCCGATCGCCGCGTTGTAGAACAGATCGATCGCGCTTGTCTCCAGCAGCGCCATCAGCGCCTCGCACTCCGGATCGCCAAAGCGCGCGTTAAACTCCAGCGTATAAGGTTCGCCGCCGACTACCATAATCCCGCAGAACAATACGCCCGTAAAGGGCGATCCTTCCGCCGCCATCGCGTCGATCGTAGGTCTTACGATCCGCGTTTTGATCTTGGCTATCAGCGTTTCGTCGGCAAGCGGCGCGGGCGCGTACGCTCCCATACCGCCCGTGTTGGGACCCAGATCGCCCGTCAAAAGCCGCTTGTGATCCTGACAGACGGGCAAAGTTACAAAATCCTTGCCGTCGCTGATAGCGAAAACCGAAAGCTCGAAACCGTCCAAAAACTCCTCGATCACCACGCGCCTGCCCGCCTCGGCGAAACTCGCGCCGCTTAGCATATCGCCCGCGGCGCTTGCCGCTTCCTCTTGGCTTTGGGCGATAATCACCCCTTTGCCCGCGCAAAGCCCGTCGGCTTTGACCACGATCGGCGGCGTAAGCTCGGCTATAAACCGCTTGGCTTCGGCAAGATCGTCCGTCTCGATATATTTCGCGGTTTGGATACGGTTTCGTTTGAGGAAGTTTTTCATAAACGCTTTGGAGCCTTCCAGCCGCGCCGCGGCTTTGGTCGGTCCGAAAATAGCCAGATTTCTGGCGCGGAAAATATCGACGATCCCCTTTGTCAGCGGCTCCTCGCCGCCTACGATCGTAAGCTCTATATCGTTGTTCGCGGCAAAGTCGGCTAACGCCTCAAAACTCTCCGCCGTTATATTAACGCCAAGTTTTTCGCTCGCCCCGTTGCCCGAGGCGAAATAGATTTGATTGCATTTTTTATCGGCTCTCAGCGCGCGGGCTATCGCGTATTCGCGTCCGCCGCCTCCGATGATCAGCGCGTTCATTAGCGTATCCGTTAAAGATTAACCGAACGGGCGTTCGCGCCGTCATCTTTTGGTCGCGAGTCTAAAGATAAGAAGCCGTTTGACCCTTTAGGGGCAAGTCCGTAACGGTTATGCCGCGCACCAAGCCAAAACGGAAGTCCTTTACAACGCGCAACTATGTTCGACCCCAATAGACAGCGGGTAGCGCTCCGTCCAGCAAGGTAATTATAGCCTATGGCGCTAAAGCGGCGAACGCTACGGCGGCTTCTATGTCCGCTTGAGGGCTGATCAGGCAGGGGGCGTAGCTCTCGAGAGCCTTCGCGGCGCTTTCGCCCAGCGCGATCGCGCGCCAGCCGCTTTGCCATTTTATCTGCGAAAAGAAGCTCTTGACGACGCTCGGCGCGCTGAATACGATCGCGGCGTTTGGCGGTATCGATTTCGCGTCGATCGGCTTTGGCGCCGTTTCGTATAAAATCTCGCTTCGGCAGGCGACGCCGCGCCGTTTCAGCTCGCCCTCCAGATCGCCAAAAACGACGCGCGCGCGCGGGTAGAAAAAGGCGAGATCGCCGTAAAGCGAGGCGATCGCCGCGGCAAATTGGTTCGCGTTTTGCGAGGGCGATTCAAAGCAAACCTCGCCGCCAAACGACGCAATCGTTTCCGACGTCGCGGCGCCGATCGAGAAAAGTTTCAGCCGCTTCCAGTCGCCCGCGCGCCGATCAAGCGCCTTGACCGCCTGTTTGGAGGTGAATATGACCGCGTCAAATCCGCCAAGATCGACCGCCGTATCGAGAAAAACCGTCTCGATCGCCGGCAGATGAATCGCGCCTTTGGCGCCGCTTAGCGATAGCGTTACTACCGGACGCGACACACTCGACTCCCGCTCCCGTTTGCCGCGAATAATTTTCTCCTCATTTGCGCCTATAATAGCATATCGCCCCAATCTAACCCCGCTCCCCATCAATACGCAAGTTGCCCAAACCGCCTGCCGCTTTGCCTCTATCCCCGCCCCCATTCTACTTATTTGTGCCAAACGCGTCTGGTTTTGACGCAAAGTCTTAGACCAATACACAGCGAGGTCAAGAGGCGATCTGCGGCGGTTGCGATTTCGCGCTTTTGCCAAAACGACTTGATCGTAACTATTGCAATTTATAATCTTTTGCGATTTTAACCAAAATATTGGCACAATAGCGGACATTTTTACGGCAAGGAAGTTGATGTTCCGATTGATTAGAGGCGCTCCCGTCCGTAGCGTAACCGCGTCGCGCGGCAAAACGCCGTTAGCGTCGAGCGAGGCGTAAGATGGCGGATTTGAAGAAAGGCGCCTTCCTTAACTCCAAAAATTTCAAATCGATCAGAGTGCTTGGAGAGCTTGGCGAAGGCGGTCAAGGCAAGGTTTATATTGTCGAATACGGCGACGAGATGAAAGCGCTTAAATGGTACTTTAGCAAACGGCTGCAAGACCCCAAAAAGTTTCGCGAAAATCTCGAAAACAACATAAAACGAGGCGCGCCTACGACGGCTTTTTT
>JAITEA010000005.1 GCA_031282285.1 Helicobacteraceae bacterium | reverse complement strand
CTTGGGTTGTGAGAATTATGATTGTATTGACGCTCGCGGCTATGTTTGTAGCGTGGCGGCGCGGCAAAAAGGAAGGAAAGTAGCGTATGAATTTCGTAACCGTATCGTATATAGTAGCCACTTCGATCATAGCGGCGTTTTTCGTAATCAGCGCGTTTATTATTCTCGCGCGAAAATACGGCATAGTCAAGCGCCCGTTGGCGCCATTTGTGATCAGCGGAACGCTGTTTTGTATGTTCGCGGCGCTGGTCGCGATCGTGGTTGTTTCGCAGAGCTTCAATCCCGCCGTGAACGATCGGCGTTATATGCTGGATTATCAAAACGCGGATAGAGGTTTCAACCAGATAACTGAGGCGCAGGCGCTGTTTGAGAGCCTCTACGACGCGCAGCCTAATTTTGCGAACGACGCCAACCGGTTAGTCGAGCTAACCAACGCGCGAGGCGAAACAAAGAGCTACCCGCATAGTTTGATTATTGGCAAAAATAGCTTCAATCTTACGCTGCGCGACAAAAGCGGCGCTCTGGTTGAAGACGCGAATATCAGCGCGTTGATCAGCAGTATGGACGGCTCGTTTGAGCAAGAGATCGCCTCGAGTTACGAAGCGCCCGCGTATAATTTCGGGGAGTTCGACATCGCGAAAGAGGGGCGCTACCGCGTAACGATCCGCGTTATCGCGCCGCAAGCTACGGCGTATTTCCACCGCGAGCTGTATGCCCGCTAAACTGACCGTTCTGCCCACAAACCGCGCGCGCCGCAATCTGCTTGGCGGCGTTAGCGCCCTCGCGCCCAAGATACTGACAATCAAAGAGTTTGAGGAGAGAATCGCCTTCGTCCCGCGCCGCGTAGTGATCGACGATATCGCGCGCAAACTGACGCTGAAAATAGCGAGCGAGCGGCTGAAAAACGCCGATAAGCTCGGCATATCCGACGATTTCCTTGTTTTTTTAGATCACGCGCCCTTTTTTCTGAAATTTTTCGACGAGCTGTCGCAATACGGCGTCAAACCAAGCGATCTGCTTAGCGGCGATAACTACGCCGAATACGACGAGCATATAGCGGTGCTAAGCGAGCTAAAAACGCTCTATAACGAGGAGTTAGACGGAGCGCTTTACGCCGATCGCGGCTTTATCGCCGAACATTACGAGCTTAATCTCAACTGGCTCAAAGAGTTTGAATCCGCCGATATAACCATCGAGGGAACGCCCACGCCGTTTGAGATCAAGCTTTTTGAAGCGGCGGCGGGCGTTTTGCCGCTGACGATCTCGATCTGCCCCTCGCCTTTTGACGGCGCGCTTAAAGCCGCGCTGGAGCCGCTGCGCGATCGCGCAAAGATCAAGCAGACCGCGCTGGAACTGAAGGGCGATTTTCGCCTGTTCAGCCTGCGAGAGCGAGCTAATCAGGCGCAGGCGATCGCCAGCGAAGTTTTCTACTATATCGATCGCGGCGTGGAGCCGGAGAAGATCGCGGTTGTGCTGCCCGACGAGAGCTTCGCGGGCTTTTTGCGCGGCTTCGATCGCTTCGATCTGTTCAACTTCGCTATGGGAACGCCCTTTGGAGAGAGCCGCTTTTGCAGGTTATTGCGCGCGGCGCTGAACTACGACGAGGACGAGGCGGCTAAAGCGTTTATCGATCGCAAGCGAATCGATCCCAAGCGGCTTGATCTTGACGAAGCGCTAACGCTTGCCCAAAGCGGAGAGGAGAGCGAGATCGCCAAAGAGATGCTGGAGGCGATCGCGCCGATACTCCAAGCGCGGCGTTTAACGCAAATCGAGCGGCTGCGCCTGTTCGTTCAGGCGCTGGAAGCAAAATCGATCGACGACAACCGCGGCGGCAAAATCACCGTTTTGGGCGCGCTGGAGACTCGCGCCGTTAGTTTTGACGCGGTTATCGCCGCCGACTTTAACGACGATATCGTGCCGCGCAGGAGTCAAAAAGACCTCTTTCTGAACGCCGCCGTGCGCGCGCGCGCCGGACTGCCCACCTACGCCGATCGCGAGGATAACGAGCGGTCGTTTTACTATCGCGCCTTCGCCAGAGCGAAGTTCAAAACGATCCTCTGCGCGCGGAACGACAAATCCGAGCCGAGCCGCTTTATCAAAGAGCTTGGCATAACGCAAACGCCAAGCCCCTATCCGCTCGATCGCAAGCTCTTTTCGGCGCGATCGAGTTTAGGCGCCTATCAACCGCGCGTTATCGCGGCGGCGGATTTTTCGCGGGATAGTTTAAGCCCGTCAAAACTTAAATGCTATCTTGTCTGCAAACGGCGGTTTTACCACAGATATATAGAAAATCTCAAGCCCGACGAGCGCTCGGAAAGCCCCTCTTACGAGCAGGAAATGGGCGCGTTACTCCACGAAACGCTGGCGGAGATCGCAAAAGAGAAGATCGCCGCGTCCGAACTGCGCGAGGCGGTTACGGCAAAACTAAGATCAAAAACGGAGGGCGACGAACGGCTTAGTTTCGAGGCGCTTGTCTGGACGCGCAAATTAGAGCCGTTTTACCATAACGAAATCAGCCGTTTTCAAGACGGGTGGCGCATAGCCGAGACGGAAAAAGAGGCGAGGGCGCTCTTTCGCGGCGTAACGCTCAACGGGCGTATCGATCGCGTGGATATTAACGGCGATCGCGTTTTGATATTGGACTACAAAAGCGGCGCCGCGCCCGTTTTCGCGCGAAACGCCGGCGATCAGATCGATTTTCAGCTTATGATATACCGCGAGCTCGCGACCGCGCTGGGCTACGATCGGCGCGGCGTAAGCGCGGGCTACTATATGCTTGAAAGCGGCGAGATCGTCTCTATGGATTTTGAGAAATACGAAGCGGCGTTCGCCCAGCGTATCGAGGAGTTCAAATCGCCCGTTCAATCTTTCGATCTAGCGCAAAGCCGCCAGCCCTGCCGCCATTGCGACTACGCGGCGCTGTGCGGGAGATAGCTATGTTTCAACCATATCTTGCATGCGAAGCCAGCGCGGGCAGCGGCAAAACCTACCAGTTGAGCCTTCGTTACGCCGCGCTGCTGCTCTCGCCCGCGCCGTGCGAAAAAATCCTGTGCTTGACCTTTACCAACAAAGCGGCAAACGAGGCGCTCTCCCGTATCGCCAAGCTGCTGGAAAACCTAGCCGCCCAAAGCGCGCAAACGGAGTTAGCCGTTATCTCGCGCTGGCTGAATTGCGATCAAAACGAGTTGTCAAAACGCGCCGCCAAAGCCTACGAGGCGTTTTTGCGCGCCGATACCAAGATTATGACGCTGGACGCGTTTTTCAACCTGATCTTGCGCCGCTTCTCGCTCTACTGCGGGCTTTCTCCGCTTTTCGAGGTCGGAGCAATCGGCGAGGACGAGGCGATCGCCGCGTTTTTGGCTAGGGCGCGCAAAGAGGGGCTGATCGAGGATTTTCTACAATTTTTGATGCAGAGCGATCAGAGTACGCAGAGCGGATTTGGCGTTTTCGCGCGGCTGTACGCCGAAAATTGGACGCTTGAGGCGCGCGGCGCGGTTGATTACGCGGCGCT
>JAITEA010000178.1 GCA_031282285.1 Helicobacteraceae bacterium | reverse complement strand
CAGTAGCTTCTGGCGTAGATTTGATTCCAGAACTTATATAGCCATATATCCCTCTCAGCGTCCGATTCGGGAATAATGGAGTAGATAGGCTCGATTACAAACTTTTGCTGAAGTTTCTGGAAGGATTGAAAAAAGGCGGTATCAACCGTGCGATAGTTGCCAAAGAGGAGCTGCCACAGGCAGAGATAGTCTCCAGCTATGGCGTAGGCTTTAGCCTCTTTATAGGGGCGATCTCCGATAAAGTAATCTATCGATCGGTAAAGATAGAAAAAGGCGTGAAAGCTTACAAAGAATATAAGAGCGTATTTAAGTCCTTGCTTTGTGGGTTTAAGAGGAAGCTTAAAGGCGGGCTTGAGATTGAGTCTTTTGCGCCAAAGGGCGATAAAGAGAGCGAAGACGAAATAAATAATGTAAAACAGAACGGCGACAAGAGGGATTGTGATTACGGCAAAGAATAGATAGGTTAGGAAAGCGATGAGGAAATGCACGCTAAAGGGCTTTCAACGATAGCGCTCGTTTGGCGTAATCTTGAAATACTGACATTTTACTCTCCTTGTTTGGTTTCGCTGTCTGATTCGAAGTCGCCGCGTCTGGCGGCGGCAACCCTCCAAGCGATCGACATAATCGCATTTGCTTCCTTTATCAGCGATCGCGGCGCGCATTCGCCTTAACATAAATCATTGACTTTACGGCTTCAAGTCAGTTAAGCCGCAATTCTATTGGCTTTTGCTTAAGCTAGAAGATTATTCGCGGCTTCGGGCGGCGTTATATAACCTCGCCTTCATAATCAAGATCGACTTTGCAGGATTTTGTCTTAGCGGCGTAAATCCCAAGGTCGATAATCGGATATTCTTTCGTTTATATAATCCATTTGCGTCTCATTTAGCGCGCGATTGCAGCGATCGCCGCCTTAACTTAAACCAACATTTCGCGTTCAAGTCGCGTTCAAGCGCGATCGCGGCGGATTACGCCGATTTGCGCTTGGCGTCGTTCAGAAAATTACGATTTTGCCGATAGCGTATTAAATCAAGCAAGGACGCCATCGATGCGATTATATAAAACAGCCGCCGCTTTCCTTATTTTAGCGTTGCCCGCGCTCGCGCAGGAGGCGCCCGCCGAAGTCGAGACGCAAGCGCCGCCGCCGAGCGCCGCGGTCAAACCAGCCGAATCGGGCGAGTATATTATCCCCAACGATCCGATTTTGAAGCCTACGCATATTATTACGATCCGCGCTATCGGTATGGGCGTAGCCAAAGAGGGCTACAGCCGCGCCCAACAGATGGCGATGGCAAAGCGCGCCGCTATTTTGGACGGCTATCGTCAGCTTGGCGAAAAGCTGCACGGCGTGAAGATTACCTCCCGCGACACGGTTAAAGACGCTATGCTGCTCAGATCGGAGGTGCGCGCCGAGGTTTATAGCGTTATTCGCGGCGCGGAGATCGTAGAGACCATCTGGGATAACGATCTCTGCCAAGTGGAGATGGAGGTCAAAATCGACGGGCGCAGGTGGTATAGAGCGCTTGCGGGCTTAACGCTTTCTAAACGATAGCGCCTCCAAAAGGCAGCGCTTGTCGATCGCCTCTTGAGCGTCCAGATCGGCGATAGTGCGGGCGACGCGGCGGAGTTTGCCGATCGCTCTTTGCGAAAGCGCGAAGCGTTCGGCGGCTTGCATTAGCGTCTCTTCGGCGTCGCGCTCAAATACGCAGTAGCGTTCGGTTTCCGCGTCGCTTAATTTGCCGTTTAACTGCGTCTGCCCCCGCTTTTTCTGCGCCTCGAACGCCTTGAGCGACAGCGATCTTAGCTCGGCGGTCGTTATATCTTTTTGCGCGTTGATATCGCCGTCGATCATCTGCGTAAACAGATCGATGCGATCGAGAAACGGATCGCTTAATTTCGCCTGATAGCGCTCGATCTCGATCGCCGAGCAGCGGCACTCCCGCGTTTTGCTGTAGAGATTCCCGCACGGGCAGGGGTTCATCGCGGCGGCGAAAAGAAAGCGGGTTTCATAGACGATCTTGCTATTGACGCGGGAGATTAGCAGGCGGTGATCCTCTAGCGGCTCGCGCATTGCCTCCAAGATCGTCCTTGAAAAATGCGGCAGTTCGTCGAAAAACAGAATGCCGCCGTTAGCCAGCGCGGTTTCGCCCATCTTGGACTCCTTGCTCCCGCCGCCGAAAATGCTGCTGCGCGTGGCGGTGTGATGCGGGCTTCTTAGCGGTCGCTCGGCTCTGAAACTTGGCGTTTTGCCCTCCAGACTTTCAAGCGAGGCGATATTTAATAGTTCGCTTAGACTCACGGGCGGCAGTATCCCCGCCATTCGTTTGATAATCATACTTTTGCCCGTGCCGGGCGCGCCGCTGAATAGGACGTTGTGAAACCCAGAGGCGGCGATCAGCGCCGCCCGCTTTGCCTGTTTTTGCCCGCGAACCTCGGCGAAATCAAGCGCGGTTTGATCTTCGTAATAGTAGGTTTGATCGATCGCGATCGTTTTGGCGTTGAACGCCGCCGCGCTCGCCGCCGCGATCTGATTGACGCCTCTGAAAAAGCCTATCGCCTCGTTCAGCGTCTGCGCCGCGTAAACCTCGATATTTGGTATCCGCGCAATCTCCGCCGCGCTGATTGGATCGGTAAGAACGCGCTTTAGCGCGCCTTGAGAGGCAAGCGAGAGCGCAAGCGCGAAGATCGACGGCGACGATCTGATCCGCCCGTCCAATCCAAGCTCGCCGAAGCAGAAAAAATCGCCGAAATCGATCGGCTCGTTTTGCAGCGCGATAATCAGCGCGATGGGCAGGTCCATCTGCGATCCGCTCTTTTTGAGATCGCTTGGGCTTAGATTGACGGTGATTTTCTGCGGCGGAAACTGATAGCCGCTAAGCAAAAGCGCGGATTTCACGCGGTCTTTGGCTTCCCTGATCGCCTCGTCCGCCAGCCCGACGACGCTAAACGACGGCAGCCCGCGCGTGAAACTCGCCTCCAGCGTTACCTCGCGCGCGATCGCGCTTTCGAGCGTGGCGCTTTTTAGCCGCTTAAATTGTTTCAGGCGCTCAAAATCTAAACCAAGTTCGTTCATTCGGCTAATTCTAGCGTTCAAACCATAATCATTTTGATCGGTTTTGTATCGCGCTGGCAAAAGCGCGAGGCGCTATAGTTTCGCTATGCGTAACGAGCTTGATCTGTACGCTCTTTTTGAGCCGATGATTCCGTTCAAAAAAGAGATCGCCGCCTTGCACGATCTGTTTGAAGCAAAAATATTGGCGCTAAACGCTAAAAGCGCGCTGGATATCGGCTGCGGCTGCGGCTCGTTTCTGGCGCGATTAACGGCGGCGGGCGCGGCGGCGAAGGGGATCGATCTAAGCGGCGCGATGGTTGCGAAAGCCAAAAGCCGCGGTTTGAACGCGGAACAGATCGATCTTAAAGAGGAGAGCGGTTTTTACGACGCGCTAACCGCCGTTTTCGATGTGGTAAATTATCTCAAAGAGGGCGATCTGGCGGGGTTTTTCCGCGCCGCGCGCGATCGGCTAAATCCAAACGGCTCGTTTATTTTTGATATCAATTCGCTTTACGGCTTCGAGAGCGCCGCGGGCGATCTGGTTTTGGAGGAGGGCGATCGTTTCGCCGCCGTCCGCGCCGATTTCGACGGCAAGGCGCTTATCAGCCGCTTTACGCTGTTTGAGCGCGCTGAGTCTAGCGAATACAGCCGCCTCGATTGGCGCATAACGCAGTACTTTCATACGCAAAACGCGATCAAACGGGCGTTAAAGAGCGCCGGATTTGGCGCGATCGAGACGGAAAATATCGCGCTGTACGGCGGCGCGAAGGCGGACAAGACGCTGTTTGCCGCCAAAGTTTAGGGCGCGAACCCTTCAAAGACGATATTGTCCGCGTATTTCGCCGCCTTTTGCATATCCGCTTCGCTGGAAACCGTCCAAGCCAGCACGGGGATTTTGTAGAGTTTTCTGGCGATCGTTACGCGCCAGAAGGGGAGCGAAGCCAGCTCGTAGCTGATAAACGCGGGCTTGATTTCGCCCAGATCAAACAGGCGGCGAAGCCGGTAGCGCTCCCACGCGGAGCGATCCTCGCCTTTGAACGAACAACTGATAATGCCGCGCGGAATATCGGGCGCGTTTTGGCGAAACCAGATCAGCGTTTTGGGATCGAAGCTCGCCACCGCCACGGTCGGGTTGAAGTGGCGAATCAGCGCCAACAGCCGCTGTTCCAAGCGGTAGTCGCCGTTGCGCGATCGCTTGACGTCGATGTAGATCGGCGCTTTGATCCGCTCGAAAACCGTCTCCAGCAGCGGGAGCGTCTCCGCGCCGCCAAGCAGAGGGATATTCTTGAGATTGGTCGCCTCCAGATCGCAGGTAAAGCCGTTGAGCCCCGTAGCGCGAAATAGAGTGTCGTCGTGAAAAACCACGATCGAACCGCCTTTGATCGGCTGAATATCCAGCTCGATCGCGTATCCCGCCTCCTGCGCCGCCAAAAAAGCGGCTATCGAGTTTTCGGGAGCGCCTTCGCCGTGAAGCCCGCGATGGGCGATCGGCATTTTTACAAACCATTGATCCATAAACGCTATTTTATCAGCGCCCTAATAAGCGCTAGAATTGCGCTATCAATTCACGAAGGCTGCAAAATGCGGTTAAGACACATAGCGGCGGCGGTTGCGGCGCTTTTTAGCGTTAATCTTTTCGCGATTGAGGTGTTGGTCGCGCCAGCCGATCGCGATCGGCTGATAAAAACGCGCGACGGGCGGCAGATTCGCCTGAACGCCGGAAGCGAGCTTATCAGAACCGACGACGGGCGGCTGGCGGTAAGACGCGCGCCAAACGACGGGGAACGAACCGCGATCGCCGCGTCCGCAAGCGGCGGCGCGACGAAACGCGAGATTGGCGGCGATCGCTGGATATGGTTTGCCGGAGCGGAGGGGGCGGCAAGCTCGGTTTCTAGGAAGCATTCGATCGATTCAAACGAGATCAACACTACTAACGGACTGAATTACGAGACGGTCGAGTACGAAGGCGAATTTTTCAGAACCGACGGCGGCTCGCATAACTTTACCAAAGACGAGAGCCTCTTTACCTTCGCGATCGTAGGCGGGCTAAAAGACGATCAAGAGCAGAACTACTACCAGCTTGGCTACTACATCAACGACGATCTCGACGAGATCGCCTTTAGCGCGCAGTTTGGCTTTACCTCGCTCGCCGCGCTGGACGACAGCCTGATCCCCTACGCGCGCCTGACGATCGGCGCGAGTTTCGAGGATGGGATCGGTTCGCTGGATGCGGACGGATTTGCCTTTGGCGGCGGCGTAGGCGCGACATATATCTTAAATCCCAATATCGAGATTTACGGCGGCGCGGATTATATAATGCGTAATTTCGGCTCCGCGGCGGGCGAAGCGACTAAATCTGGCGGCGGATCGATAACCTACGGATCGGTAGAGCGCGAGGAAACGGAGACTAAACTCTATATCGGGGCGCGGTATCTGTTTAGATGAGGATCGCGCTCGCGCTCGCCGCCGCATTGCTGACGCTGGTTGGTTGCGCGGACAAAAGCCAGCCGGAGGTTTACGAGCTTGGCGGCATACCCGAAAAAGCGCCGGTTTGGATCAAAAACCCCGATTACAAAGGCAGATTCGCCGCCGCGGGCGGAGCGGCGCAGTCGGTGGGCGGCGCGAAGTTTCAGCAGATCGAGGCGAGCGCGCGCGCCAGCGAGATTTTGCGCGTCAGGCTTGAAAAGATCGCCTTCGCCGCGGCGAAAAAGATTTTAAGCGCGCTGAGCGCGGAGGCGGCGGACGAAACGGCTATCGACGCCGACGCGAGGCTGGTTTCGCTGATGATCGTAGCCAGAGCTTCCAGCCAGTTCGCGCGCGTCGATAACTGGTGGTCGCCTTCGCGCGATTACTACGCGCTGCTTCGCATATCGGAGGAGACGCTGGGGGCGACGATCGCGGACGCTATAGCGCAGTTTGCCAGATCAAGCGAGCGCTACTCGGCAAAGTTTGGTATGCTTCGCGGCTTGGAATCGATTGATAACGCGGCAAGCGGCGCGATCGCCGCCGAGAAGTGAGGTTTGATGCGGTTTATTATGTTTTTTTCGCTGATCTGTTTAAGCGCGTTTGGTTACAAAGACGCTTTCTATCTGGGCGCGTACGGCGGCGCGCTCGAGGGCGCGCTGGAAAAAAGCGACAAAATCGACCTTGAAAACGACGCCTATCTGCAAGGTTTCAGGCTTGGCTGGAACAACAATATGAAATCCTCTTTTCAGTCAAAAATCCGCTGGGAGCTTTACTACGAACGGCGCGATTTTGCCTACGAGTTCGACGGCGCGGACAAGATAGAGGACGGCTGGCACGCGGGCGCGTCCGTCGCGCTGGGCTACAATCTCGACTGGTTTTTGACGACCGAGCTGACGCCGTATTTTAAGATCGGAATGGGTTTGGGCGGTTTTGGCGACGATTTTAGCAACGGATCGAACCTGAATCTCGGCGTCGGGCTGGCGCTTTCGCTGCGATATTTTGAGCTGACCGCGGAGGTAAAGCGGGAGTTTTGGCAGCTAAAAGGCTATCGTTTCGCGTTTCATACGCCATTTACCAACGACGGCTCGATCGACGTTGTAAGCGCGGGGCTTAACTTCAAGTTCTAATTCCGCCCTCTTTTACCTATTCACGCCGCCTAAACACTATAAAATCCGTCGCCAAAGCCGCAAAACGACGGCTTAACGATTTGCCTTCGTTTTGGTAAAAACTAAACGGGCGCGCGAATATAATTGCGTAAAGGAAAATTATGGGCAAAAGAAAGATCGCCGAAAAGGTAGAGATTTACCTCAAGATCGTCAAAACTATGGCGCTTGTTCTGGCTCTGTTCGGCGGCGGCTTCGCAGGGCTTGTAAAATACTATGACTTCATTGAAAAAACGCTTGGCGCAAGCGTTTCGTTCGCCTTGCTGTTGATTGTGGTAGCTTCGATTGGCGTTTTATCAGCTATAATCATTTCAGTGTTCTGGATAGCGATAACGCTAAACGGTAAGGAAAAGGAGTGACGATGACGCGATCCATATTTGAAGCGATAGTCGCGATTGGCGGCGTGGTAGTCGCCGCGTATATTGTTTACGCCGGCTTCTCTACGATAAGAACCCTGCTCAAAAGCAGAACGGACGATAGCCCCGCCCATTCCTGACCAAATTAATTCCGTAATTATCCGTCGCTCAACCTCTAAGCGAAAGAGGTAAAACGCGCTATATGCGCTATAATTCAAACAAAGGAACGGAAAATGTCCATTATGAAGTTTGACACGCTTAGCGCCGCGAAGGAGTTGCAAGGCTTTGGCTTTGAACAGCGCCAAGCGGAAGGCGTCGTCGAATTGATGAGAAAAACAACCGAAGCTGGCAGCGAAGGTCTGGCGACAAAGGGCGATCTTAAAGAGGTCGAAACTGCGCTGAGAAGCGATCTTAAGGATGTAGAGAGTTCGCTGAACGCAAAGATCGACAAGGTTGAAATTGCCCTAATCGGCAAGATCGACACGCTCAGAGCCGAGACGACAAGCCTTAAATGGATTCTTGGCGTTTTGACGGCGGCCGTCTTTTC
>JAITEA010000097.1 GCA_031282285.1 Helicobacteraceae bacterium | reverse complement strand
CTTGCCTAAAAAATAAGCAACTTTTCGTTTCCATTGTTGTTTTTGTGATATACAATGGCGCTTCATCTTAATCCAAAGGGGTTTCAATGGAAACGGAAACGGCGGCAATCGCGAGCGATACTGGGTATCTGCTCAGCGTCTTTTTGCTGATCTTCGGCGGGGCGTTGGTGTTCTGGATGGCGGCTGGCTTTGCTATGCTGGAGTCGGGGCTGGTTCGCAGCAAAAATGTAACGGTCATTCTAACCAAGAATGTCGGCATTATGGCGCTGGGATCGGTGGTCTATTTCTTGATCGGCTACGACATTATGTACGGACACGGCGTATTCGGGCAGTTGTTTGCCTCGGGTCCGGTCGCGGGCGACGAGGGCAGCGATTACGGTCTGCATACGGACTTCTTCTTTCAGGTGATGTTCGCGGCGACGGCGGCGTCGATCGTTAGCGGTACAGTCGCCGAGCGGAGCAAACTGATACCGTTTTTTATCTTTACGCTGATCTTGGTCGCCATTATCTATCCGATCGTGGGCAACTGGACTTGGGGCGGCACATTTCTCGGCGGCGACGATAGCTGGACGGCTAAGACTTTCGGCTCCGCGTTTAGCGATTTCGCTGGATCGACGATCGTCCATAGCACGGGCGGCTGGGCGGCTTTAGCCGGCGCGCTGCTGCTTGGCGCGAGAGCGGGCAAATACGGACCAGACGGCAAAGTGCGCCCCATTCCGGGCAGCAACCTGACGCTGGCTACGCTTGGAACCTTCTGCCTGTGGCTTGGCTGGTTTGGCTTTAACGGCGCGAGCGAACTTGCTTTGGCTACGAACGCCAACGCGGACAATATCGCTCTGGTTTGCGCCAGCACGCACTTAGGCGCGAGCGCCGGAGCGGTCGCGGCGGCAATCTTAAGCAAGATCATCTACAAAAAGATCGATCTGACCTTCGTGCTGAACGGCACGCTTGCCGGTCTTGTGGCGGTAACGGCTGGTCCGAATATCGCGCTGTGGGTCGGCGCGCTGGAAGGCGCGGTCGGCGGCATTCTGGTGGTGCTTGCCGTGCCGCTCTTTGACAAGCTCAAGATCGACGATCCCGTCGGCGCGCTTTCGGTTCACCTTGTGGCTGGTATCTGGGGCACGCTCGCGGTGGGCATATTCAATCCCGAGGCGAAGTTTCTGGCGCAACTGTTTGGCGTGGTCGTCGTAGGCGCGTTTGTATTCGTGGTTTCGGGCATTATATGGTATATTCTCAAGCTCGCTTTGGGCATTCGCGTTTCTCAAAAAGAGGAACACGAGGGCACAGACCTTAGCGAAACCGGACTCGAAGCGTATCCAGAGTTCGTGAAAAACGCGAAGTAGAAGGATAACAGATGA
The DNA here is from genome assembly GCA_031282285.1 of Helicobacteraceae bacterium. Classification (GTDB taxonomy): domain Bacteria; phylum Campylobacterota; class Campylobacteria; order Campylobacterales; family SZUA-545; genus JAIRNH01. Next base: position 3,594 of record JAITEA010000097.1, on the reverse strand, counting down.
AACAAATAGTCGCAATCATTAAACCGTTCAAACTTGAAGAGGTTAAAGAGGCGCTCCGTCAGGCGGGCATTACCGGTATGACCGTTACCGAAGTCAAAGGCTACGGCAGACAGCAAGGGCATACCGAGTTGTATCGCGGCGCGGAGTATGTGGTGGATTTTCTGCCCAAGCTGAAGCTGGAGATTGTCGTAAACGACGATCTGGTCGATAAGATCGTAGAAACCATTATCTCCGCGGCGAAAACGGGCAAGATCGGCGACGGCAAAATCTTTGTCTTAGCCGTCGAGAAGGTAATCCGCGTAAGAACGGGCGAAACGGGCGAAGAGGCGGTTTAACCGCTATCTTGAAGCGGTCGCGATTTATCGCGCCGCTTACGCAAGGCGATCGGCGGAGCGGCGCTCCTCCGGTCGCTTTTTATTTGCGCCCGCCAATCCGCTTTTTTGTCGTCGTAAAACGCAGATAAAACGCCGCGGCGATCGAAAGCGGAACCACAAACCAGCTCAGCATAATAACCCCTATATAAACGGCGACGGCGATCAGCCAGCTTGCGGCGAAAAAATCCGCGGGACCGTTAAGCGCGCTTACGACGAAAAACAATAGCGGCGAGAGACATTGAGTAAGCCAGCCGGTAATAAAACCGCAGAAAAACGCGGCGGTTTTGCTTTCGGCGCCCACGATTCGCCAGACGATATAACCCGACGCGAAACCTCCAAACGCCCACGCCAATACGATGTAAAACGGCGAATTCCCGTACGCGTTTTCGTTGTAAAACCCTAGAAACGCCCCAGCCAAAACGCCTATCGACGCGCTAAAGAGCGCGTATATCAACGCGTATTTGTTTGAGTTTCGCATATTTGGCGCCTCTTAATATCCCTTAGCCGCTTTGCGCTTTGTTTATTATATTCTCTTTTGACGCCGCAAACCGCCGATAGATCGCGATCGCTTAAATCGCTTTTGCTCGCGGCTTAAAATATAGCGCGTTTGAAGGCGAAGGCGCGGAGTTTGGCGCTGCGGCTTCGCGGGTTTGATCGCGCTTCGTCCTCCGAAGCGGTAATCGGTTTTTTGGTCAGTATTTCGCCGAGTTCGCGCGCGCCGCCGCACTCGCAGCGAAGCGCGTTGGGCGGGCAGATACAACTTCGCGCCCAGCGTTTGAAATAGGTTTTGACTATGCGATCCTCCAGCGAGTGAAAGGCGATAACGGCGACGATCGCGCCGCTTGGCTTCGCGTTTTCCAGCGCGTCCAGCGCCGCGCTAAGCTGCCGCAGTTCGTCGTTTACCTCGATCCTGATCGCCTGAAATATGAGCGTCGCGGCGTGAATCCTGCCGCGCGGCAGGTTGGCGGCGATCAGATCGGCGAGCGCTTTGGCGCTGTGAAACGGGCGGTTTTTGACGATCAGCGCCGCTATGCGCTTGGCTCTAGGCTCCTCGCCGTACTCGAAAAACAGGCGGCTTAACTCGCGCTCGTCGTAGCCGTTTACAATATCCGCCGCGCTAAACGGCGCGTTTTTGTCCATACGCATATCGAGCGTTTGCGCCTCGAAGCCAAAGCCGCGATCGGCGTTATCAAGCTGCGGCGAGCTAACGCCCAGATCGGCTAAAACGCCCGCGATAGGCGTTTTGATCGCCGAGATCGCCTCCGCGAAAGAGGCTTTGATCGCGCTAAATCTGCTCCCAAACCGCGCCAGCCGCCGCGTCGCGTAGTCGATAGCCGCCTGATCGCGATCGACGCCGATATAGGTTATGCGCGCATACCGATCGAGCAGCGCCTCCGCGTGCCCGCCGTAACCTAGCGTGCAATCGACGATCGCGCCCTCGCCAGCGCCTTCAAACAGCGACAAAACCTCGTTTAGCAAAACGCTCTTGTGCGGCTCGATCAAAGTTAAACGCCAAGCATAAAATCTATAACCGCTTTCATAGCCGCCAGCAGCGGGATTTTCAGATCGGTCATTAAAATAAGCATAAGGATTATAAACCCGTACATTCCGACGCGGTTAAAGGCTCTGGCTACGCCGTAAAAACCAATCCCCGCCGCCGCGAACGCTACCGCGTTGGCTCCGTCGAGCGGCGGGATTGGCAGCAGGTTAAAAAACGCCAAAATCACATTCCACATCAGCAGAGACAACAGCAGACAAGACAGAAAGTTTACCTCGTCGGTAGGGGCAAAGAGGGCGCGCAGCGCCCAAGCGGCAAGACACGCCAGCGCCAGATTATAAGCCACGCCCGCCAGCGACACGACGACCATCGCTTTATTGCCTCCGCGCTCCAGCACGCGGCGCGTATCGATCGGCACGGGTTTTGCCCAGCCGAACAGAAAACCGGAACCGCTCACAAGCAGCAGTAGCGGGAGCGCGATCGTGCCGATTGGATCGATATGTTTGATCGGATTTACGCTTAACCTGCCTTCGTCTTTTGCCGTGGTATCGCCAAAGGCGTAAGCCGCCGCGCCGTGCATAATCTCGTGTCCGATTATGGCGATTAAGAGCGCGATAATCTGCGCCGCGATCATAGCGATATTAAAACTCCCAAGCTCGCTCATAAGAGCTCTTCAAGCCCTTTGAGCGTCAAGCCTATGCGATCCCAGCGGACTTTGTAGCGCTCCTTGTTCCACTTGCGCCTGCACTCCTCGCCGTTTAGCTCGATATCGCCGCAAACGGCTTTCAGCGTTTCGTAGTCGTTTTGGAACATACTGTTTTCGATCATTCTCTCGTAGCTTCTCGATTCCCAGCTAAAGTACGAAAACCACGGCGAGCCTACGATCAGGCTGTAAGGCACGCTGCCCCAGTAGCGGCTGTCGGCGCTGTGATCGCGGTTGTCGCCCATCATAAAATACTGTCCTTTTGGCACGGTAACGGGTCCGTAGCGATCCATCTCGTCGCGCGTCAGCCCGCGCGCTCTTAGCGCCGCGTCGTATTGAATGCCTTTGTGCTCTTTTCTGTAGGGGTCTTTTACCCACAATTCGTCGCCTATAGTCTCCAATAACGCCTCGTCGTAATTGGCGCGGATATACGCCTCGCCCTCGCTTGGGAGGATATAGAGCGTATCGTTTTTTACCATCACGCGATCGCCGCCGAGCGCCACGCATCGTTTGACATAGTGCATTTTGGGATTTTCGGGGTAGCGGAACACCACCACATCGCCGCGCTTTGGACCTTCGCCGCCGATCAGATGCCCGTCGTCGTCAAAGTCGGGCAGAACGGCGACCTCCAGCCACGGAATATGCGGAGTCGGAACGCCATAGACAAACTTTTTGACGATCAGATGATCGCCCTCCAGCAAGGTGCTTCGCATCGAGCCGCTGGGGATCACAAACGCCTGCGCGAAGAAGAAGATCGCAAGCAGCACGATAATAATCGTCCCCGTCCACGAATTGCTGAAACGATATAACTTTATTAACGCCGTTTTTACTTTGCTCATAATTCTTTCTTGTAGGTGGATTTAAGCGCTCTTGCGCGCTTTGGCGGCTTTGATCGTGTTGGTTAGAAGCATAGCGATCGTCATAGGTCCCACGCCGCCCGGCACGGGGGTGATCCACGCCGTTTTGGGCGCTACTTCGTCGAAGGCTATATCGCCTCTCAGCTTGCCGTCGATTTTGCT
>JAITEA010000068.1 GCA_031282285.1 Helicobacteraceae bacterium | reverse complement strand
GGGTCTTGATTTTTCGTCGAATGGCGGCTAAAATCGCGCTTCCATTTTCGGAAATCCTGCGCGTAAAAGGCGTTCAACCCGCTTCGTTAGGCTTTCTAAACCATTCAAGGACAAACGCGATTATGGAAAAAATACGACTAAAGCTCAAGGCTTACGATCACCGCGTTCTCGACAAATCCGTCGGCGCGATTGTGGACGCAGTGAAGCGATCGGGCGCGGAGCTAATCGGTCCCGTGCCGCTTCCGACCAAGATTCGCAGATACACGGTTTTGCGATCGCCGCACGTCAATAAAGACTCGCGCGAGCAGTTCGAGACCCGCGTTCACGCCAGAATGCTCGACATAGAGTTCGCCACGAGCGACACCGTTGATTCGCTGATGAAGCTAGACCTCGCCCCCGAAGTGGACGTAGAGGTTCGCTCGATGAATCAAAAGGCGAAATAATGGAATATATCGCGGAAAAAATCGGAATGAGCCGAACGCTCGGGCTTAAAGCCAAAGCGGTAACGCTACTTAAAATACGCGAGGCGAAAATCGTCGCCCCCCGCGAAGACGGCAAAGCGCTGGTCGCCTACGCCAACGCCAAAAGGTTCAACAAAGCCATCGCCGGCGCTCAGAAAAAATACGGTCTGTCCAAGGAGTTTAACCGCTTCGCCACGATCGAAACAGACGGCGCGGCGGCGGGCGATCAGGGCTACGACGAACTCAAAGAGGGCGCGATTCTCAAGCTCTCGTTCAACACCAAAGGGCGCGGCTTCACCGGTCTGATTAAACGCTGGAACTTTCAGGGCGGTCCCGCCGCTCACGGCAGCCGCTTTCACCGCACCAGCGGATCGATCGGCAACCGCGACGAACCCGGGCGCGTTCACAAAGGGCGCAAGATGGCCGGACATTACGGCAACGAAAAAGTAACGATCAACAGCGAAATCCTCAGCTTTGACGGCGATACCAAAATCCTCGTCGTCAAAGGCGGCGTGCCGGGTCCAAACGGCGCTTTAGGTCGTGTAAAGGCGGTTAAATAAATGAGTAAAGCTACTATATTAAACGCGCAGTTTGAAAAGGCGGGCGAGCTGGCTCTGCCCGAAAAATACGACGAGATCAGCGAGCAAAACCTCTATCTGTACGCCAAGTCGTTTTTGAGCTCCATTCGCCAAAACGGCGCGCACACCAAAACCCGCGCGGCGGTCAGCGGCACGGACAAGAAGCCCTTCGCCCAAAAAGGCGGCGGTCGCGCGAGACAAGGCTCGCTCAAAGGTCCGACATTTGTCGGCGGCGGCGTGGCGTTTGGTCCCAAAAACACCCGCAACTACGAGCAGAAGGTAAACAAAAAGCAAAAGCGCTTAGCGCTGCTTTACGCGCTCAATAAACGGGCGAGCGAAGGCGCGCTGTTTGTTATAGACGACCTTGATATCGCAAACGGCAAGACCAAAGAGGCGGCGGCGATCGCGAAAAAAATCGCGCCAAGGGACGGGCTGTTTGTCGTCTCCAATCTGACGGATAAAAACTATCTGGCGTTTAGAAATCTGCCCTCGCACTACATAGCCGAAGTATCGGAACTCAACGCCTATATCGCCGCAAGCTATCGCGTGATCGCGATCGAAAAAGCGGCGCTGGAACAAATCACAAAAGAGGACTGAGATGGCGGACATTACCGATATTAAATCCATTCTCTATACGGAAAAATCGCTCGCTTTGCAAGAAAAAGGGGTCGTGGTGGTGCAAACCTCGCCTAAGATCACCAAAAACTCGCTTAAAGAGCTTTTTCGCGTCTATTTCGGCGTTTTGCCCAAGAAGATCAACTCCTCTTCGGTGCATGGCAAAACCAAGCGGTTTCGCGGCGTTACAGGCAAACGCAACGATCTCAAGAAGTTCTTCGTAACGCTGCCCGAAGGCGCGGCGATCGAAGCGCTGACGGCGTAAGGAGACGACGATGGCTTTGAAAACATACAAACCTTACACCCCCTCCCGACGGTATATGTCGGGATTGGACAACAAGGATATCACGGCAAAACCGAGCGTGCCTAAACTGCTTGTCAAGCTGCCCGTTACCGCCGGACGCAACAACAACGGGCGGATCACCTCGCGCCACAAAGAGGGCGGCGCCAAAAAGCTCTACCGCCTTATCGACTTCAAGCGCGATAAGTTCGGCGTCGCGGGCAAGGTTCAGGCGATCGAGTACGATCCCTACCGCAACTCGAGGATCGCGCTGATTGCCTACAAAGACGGCGAGAAGCGCTATATCCTCCAGCCCGAAGGGTTGAAGGTCGGCGATACGATCGAGGCGGCGGAGGCGGGGCTGGACATCGTAGTCGGCAACGCGCTGAAGCTCAAATCGATCCCCGTCGGTACGATTATCCACAACATCGAGCTGAAACCGGGCAAAGGCGCGCAGCTTGCGCGATCGGCGGGCGGCTTCGCGCAGTTGATGGGGCGCGAGGATAAATACGCGATCTTGCGCCTGCCCAGCAGCGAAACGCGCTATGTGCTCTTGGAGTGTATGGCGACGATTGGCGTAGTCGGCGCCGCCGAGTTCGCAAACCGCGTGATCGGCAAAGCCGGACGCAGCCGCCATCTGGGGATTCGCCCGCAATCGCGCGGTTCGGCGATGAACCCGATCGACCACCCGCACGGCGGCGGCGAGGGCAAGTCCAACGGGCATAGACCGCCCGTATCTCCGTGGGGTCAGCAGTGCAAAGGCTTGAAAACCCGCAAGAAGACGAAGGCGAGCAATCGCTACATCATCACCAGACGCAAGAAAGGCGTGAGATAACAATGGCTAGATCAACTAAAAAGGGTCCGTTTATAGATTCGCATCTGCTCGCGAAGGTTCATAAGGCAAAGAAGGAAAACTCGAGCAAGCCGATCAAAACTTGGTCGCGCCGCAGCACGATCAGCCCCGATTTCGTCGGGCTTACCTTTCTGGTGCATAACGGGCGCGATCATGTCGCGGTCTATATTACGGAAAACCATATCGGCTACAAACTCGGCGAGTTCGCGCCCACCCGCACCTTTCACGGGCATAAGGGCAGCGTTCAGAAAAAGATAGGAAAGTAAGATGAGCAGAGCGTTATTAAAGTTTGTTCGTTTGTCTCCGACAAAAGGGCGGCTGATCGCAAGCGAGATTCAGGGCTTGAACGCCGAAAAGGCGCTCGCCAGCCTCCAGTTTATGCCAAACAAGGCGGCTAGAGTGATCTACAAGGTTCTAGCCAGCGCGGTCGCCAATTCGGGGTTTGACGCCTCGAAAGCCGTCGTAACGAGCGCGCGCGTGGATAAAGCCGCCGCGCTTCGGCGCTTCACGCCCAGAGCGCGCGGACGCGCCACGCCGATCAGGAAGCCGACTTCGCATATCTTGGTGGAAGTCGAGAAAGAGGGCGATAAATAATGGGTCAGAAAACTAATCCGATCGGTCTTAGACTCGGCATCAACACCAACTGGAAATCGCGCTGGTTTCCGGGCAAAGGCTCCCGCGCCGCCAATGTGGGCGAGGATTACAAAGTCCGCAATTTCCTGAAAAAGAAGCTCTACTATTCGGGCGTGGGCGATATTATCATCGAGCGGACGATCAAGAAGCTCAAGGTTACGCTGGTAGTGGCGCGCCCGGGCGTGGTGATCGGCAAAAAGGGCGAGGAGATCGACAAGCTCAAAAGCGAAGTCTCCAACCTCGTCAATAAAAAAGAGGTAATCATCAACATCAAAGAGGAGCGCCGCCCGCAACTCTCCGCGCAGCTTGCCGCGGAAAATGTCGGCGCCCAGCTTGAAAAGCGCGTGGCGTTCCGCCGCGCTATGAAAAAGGTGATGCAAGCGGCGCTCAAAGGCGGCGCCAAAGGCATTCGCGTTCAGGTCAGCGGTCGCTTGGGCGGCGCGGAGATCGCCCGCAGAGAGTGGTATCTGGAGGGCAGAGTGCCGCTTCACACGCTTCGCGCCAAGGTCGATTACGGCTTTGCGGAAGCGCATACCACCTACGGCGTGATCGGCATAAAGGTCTGGATATTCAAAGGCGAAGTGCTCGCCAAAGGCGTTCAGACGGAAGCCGAAACGATCGCGGAGCCAAAAGAGGAGCGAAGCGAGAGAAAACGCGCGCCCAGACGCAGAAAAACCGAAGATAAAGACAAAGGGGAATAACCGATATGTTAATGCCCAAACGAACCAAATATCGCAAGATGATGAAAGGGCGCAATCGCGGGCAGGCAAACCGCGGCGCCGAAATCTCAAACGGCGATTTCGGCTTGAAGGCGCTTGAAAACGGCAGGATTAACTCCCGCCAGATTGAAGCGGCGCGGGTCGCTATGACAAGGCATATTAAACGGCAAGGGCGCGTGTGGATCAGAATCTTCCCCGACAAGCCGCTGACGAAAAAACCGCTTGAAACCCGTATGGGTAAAGGTAAAGGCGGCGTCGAGGAGTGGGTGATGAACATTCAGCGCGGTCGCGTTTTGTACGAGATCGCGGGCGTCGAAACGGCGCTCGCCAAAGAGGCGCTTACTATCGCGGCGAGCAAACTGCCGCTTAGAACCAAAATCGTAAGCGCGGGAGCGGAACATGAGCAATACTGAGAAAACGGCGCAGCCAGCCAAGAAAACGGCGCGGCTGACCAAACGGCAGAAGCTAAACGCCGAGATCAGAGCCAAAAGCCAAGAGGAGCTGATCAAGGATTTGAAAGAGAAGAAGACGCAGCTATTTTCGCTGCGGCTGAAACTCAAGACGATGCAGCTTGCCAACACGGGCGAAATTAAAGGCAAACGATTAGAGATCGCGCGGATTGAAACCGCGCTGTCGGCTAAGGCAAGGGAGAGCAAATGAGCGAAAAAGCGGCTCCGCGCAAACGCGAAATACAGGGCGTGGTAGTGTCAAAAAGCGGCGATAAAAGCGTCAAAATCCGAGTCGAAAGACGGGTTTTGCATCCGCGCTACCGCAAGATCGTTAAACGCTTCAGCGCGTTTCAGATACACGACGAAAAGAACGAGCTCGAGCTTGGCGACACGGTTATAGCCGTCGAAACCAGCCCGATCAGCAAAAGCAAGAACTTTAGGCTTAAATCCTATATCAGACCGGAGGCGCTCGTATGATACAGAGCTTTACCCGTCTTACCGTCGCCGATAACAGCGGCGCGAAAGAGATTATGTGCATCAAGGCGCTAGGCGGCAGCAAACGCCGCTACGCAAGACTTGGCGACGTTATTGTGGCGAGCGTGAAAAAAGCCGTTCCAAACGGCAAAGTCAAAAAAGGACAGGTGGTTAAAGCGGTGATCGTGCGAACCAGCAAAGAGGTTCACCGCGAAAACGGCAGCCTGATCCGCTTTGACGACAACGCCGCCGTGATTATCGACGCGAAAAAAGAGCCGATCGGCACGCGCATCTTCGGTCCAGTTGGACGCGAGGTGCGTTACGCCAACTTTATGAAGATCGTCTCGCTGGCTCCGGAGGTTTTGTGATGCCGAAGTTTTCTATTAAAAAGGGCGATACGATCAAGGTGATCGCGGGCGACGACAAGGGCAAAGAGGGCAAAGTCTCGCGCGTTTTGCCTAAAAGCTCGCAGGTGATCGTCGAGGGCGTAAAGGTCGTCAAAAAAGCGGTAAAGCCCAGCGATAAGAACAAAGAGGGAGGTTTTATCGGCAAGGAAAAGCCGATTCATATCTCCAATGTGAAGAAAGTCGAGGGCTAATTATGTTTCAACTAAAAGCAAGATACGCCGCCCTGAAGCCGGAACTCTCCAAAGAGCTGGGCGCAACCAATCCTATGCTTTTACCCAAACTAGAGAAGATCGTAATCAGCGTAGGCAGCGGCGACGGCGGCAAAGACCAGAAGTTGCTACAGAATATCGCCGATACGATCTCGCTGATCGCGGGGCAGAAAGCGGTGATTACCAAAGCCAAGAAATCCGTCGCCGCCTTTAAGATCAGGCAGGGTATGAACGTGGGCGTTCGGGTAACGCTTCGCGGCGCCAAGATGTTCAACTTCCTCGAGAAGCTCATAGCGATCGCCGCGCCGCGCATCAAGGATTTCAGAGGTTTTCCAAGAAGCGGTTTCGACGGCGCGGGCAACTATAACTTCGGATTGACCGAGCAGTTGATCTTTCCAGAGGTTAATTACGACGACATAGTTAAGATTCACGGTATGAACATTACGATCGTTACCGCCGCCAGAAGCGACAAAGAGGCGCTGGCGCTGCTTGAAAAGCTTGGTTTCCCATTCGCCAAGAAAACTAACGAGAAGTAGAAAAGAGGTTAAATGGCAAAGAAGTCAATTATTGTTAAAGCGTTGCGCAAGCCAAAGTTTGCCGTGCGCGGCTATACTCGCTGCCAAATCTGCGGTCGCCCCAAATCGGTCTATCGCGATTTTGGCATCTGCCGCGTCTGCCTGCGCAAAATGGCTAACGAGGGATTGCTCCCGGGCGTTAGAAAAGCAAGCTGGTAAGGGAAGAAGATGAACGACATTATCGCCGATTCCATCACCCGCATCCGCAACGCCTCTCTGCGCCGTCAGGAGGCGACAAAACTGCTCTACTCCAAAACGGTCGAGTCGATACTGGGCGTTTTGCAGGCAAAGGGTTATATCGAATCGTTCAAAGCCGACGAGTCGGAGGTCAAACGATACATTGATGTGTTCCTGAAGTACGACGACGACGGCAGAAGCGCGATCACCGAGATCAAGCGCGTCAGCAAACCCGGGCGCAGAGTTTATACCTCCGCCAAAAAGGTTAAAAAGTTCAAGCACGGCTTTGGCGCTATCATCATCTCAACTTCAAAAGGGGTACTTAGCAACGACGACGCTCACGCGCAAAAAGCGGGCGGCGAAGCGCTATGTTCCGTTTGGTAAGGATTAAAAGATGTCAAGAGTAGGAAAAGCGCCGATCGCTCTGCCAAAGGGCGTCGAGGCGAAAATTAGCGGCAATATCATAGAGTTCAAGGGCGCGAAGCAGACCAAGACGCTCGACACTTTGGGCAATGTACAGGCGACGCTGGAAAACGGCGCGCTGCATTTCAAGCCCAAAGACGACTCCAAGCAGTCCAGAGCGTTTTGGGGCACCTATCGCGCGCTGGCGAACAACATCGTTCAGGGTCTGACGAAGGGTTTCGAGAAAAATCTCGAGATCACGGGCGTGGGCTACCGCGCCGCCGTCAAAGGCAAGACGCTGGAGCTGCTGCTTGGCTATTCGCACCCGATCAACTACGAGATTCCCGAAGGGGTGGAGATCGCCGTCGATAAGAGCGTAAGCGTATCGATCAAAGGCGCGGACAAACAGCAGGTGGGGCAGGTGGCGGCTATTATACGCGGCTACAGAGGACCCGAACCTTACAAGGGCAAGGGCGTTCGTTACGCAAACGAAACGATCCTTAGAAAAGCCGGCAAGACCGCCAAGAAGTAACGCGAGAGGCTTATTAAAATGACCGATAAAACTTTGAAACAGAAAACCGCGACCCGCGCCAAGCGCAAAGCCCGCATCAGAGCGGGCGTGAGCGGCAGCGCGTCCAAACCAAGAGTGAGCGTTTTCAGAAGCTCGCGCTATATCTACGCGCAGGCGATCGACGACATTAACGGCGTAACGCTCGCGGCGTTTGACGGCAAGGCAAGCGGCGCCAGAAGCAACAAAGAGGGCGCCGTTACCGCCGGCAAAGCGTTTGCGGCGCGGCTCAAGGAAAAGCAGATTGAGGAGGTTGTGTTTGATCGCAACGGTTATCTCTATCACGGCGTTGTGGCGGCGTTTGCGGACGCGCTGCGCGAAAACGCTATTAAACTGTAAGGGATGGTAATGCATCAAAGCGAAATTAGATCGTTAAACCGCGAAGAGTTCGACGAGTCGATCGTCAATATCGGGCGCGTAACCAAAGTGGTCAAGGGCGGGCGGCGCTTCAGATTCAGCGCGCTGATCGTCGTGGGCGACAAAAAGGGGCGCGTAGGCTACGGCGTAGGCAAAGCCAAAGAGATTCCCGACGCCGTGCGCAAAGCGACCGACGACGCCTTCAAAAATATGATCTTCGTCGATCTCAAAAACACGACGATCCCGCACGAGGTACAGGCGAAGTTTAACGCCAGCGTCGTACTGCTTAAACCCGCCGCCGAAGGCTCGGGCTTGATAGCCGGCGGCGCGGTTCGCCCCGTGCTGGAACTTGCGGGCATAAAAGACATTCTGACAAAATCGCTTCGTTCCAACAACGCGGCGAACGTCGTCAGAGCGACCTGCCTCGCGTTGCGGCAGTTAAAGAAATAAGGAGACGCGTATGTTGGAAAATATTACTCCCTCCGACGGCTCGAACCGCAAGATCAAACGGATCGGGCGCGGTCAGGGCAGCGGACACGGCAAAACGGCGGGGCGCGGCAACAAAGGTCAGCACGCCAGAACGGGCAGCGGCTACAAAGCCGGATTCGAGGGCGGGCAGCAGCCGCTGTACCGCCGCCTGCCCAAAGTCGGCTTCACCTCTCGCGCCGAAAAACCGCGCGCGATCAGCGTCGATCGTTTTCCGGCGGTTAAAGAGCTTAAAGAGATCACGATCGCCGCTTTGATCGAGGCGGGTCTGGCGCCGAAATCGACGAAAAAGGTCAAGCTGATCGGCGCGGAAGCCAAATTGTTGGCGCCAAGAATCAAAGACGAAGCGATCGCCTACTCCGGCGGCAAAAAATAAGCGATGAGTAAAGCTCTAACCAATAAAATCCTGATAACCTTAGGGTTTTTGCTTGTTTTTCGCGTGCTCGCCTATGTGCCGACCCCGGGCGTCGATGTGGAAGTGGTCAAAGAGCTGTTCAAAAGTTTTGAAAACAGCGCGCTGGGGCTTTACAATATGTTCAGCGGCAACGCCGCGGAACGCCTTAGCATTATAAGCCTTGGGATTATGCCCTATATCACGGCGGCGATCATTATGGAGCTGCTGGCGGCGACCTTTCCAGAACAGCTTGGCAAGCTGAAAAAAGAGCGCGAGGGGATGCAGAAATATATGCAGATCGTCCGCTATCTGACCGTAGGCATCGCGCTGATTCAGTCGGTCGGCGTGGCGATCGGGCTTAATAGCTACACGGGCGAATCGGGGCGCTCGGCTATTATGATGGATACGACGACCTTTGTCGCGCTAGGCGCGGTCTCTATGACGGCGGGAACGATGATCTTGCTGTGGATTGGGGAGCAGATCACGCAGCGCGGCGTGGGCAACGGCACGAGTTTGATCATCTTTGGCGGTATCGTCGCGGGGATTCCAAACGCCATCGGCTACACGATCAGCCTTGTAAATAGCGGCGAGATGAACTTTCTCGTCTTGGTCGCGGTAGTGGCGGTTATGCTGCTGACCGTCGCGGCGATTATCTATGTGGAGCTTGCCGAGCGGCGCGTTCCGGTGAGCTACTCGCGCAAGGTGATGATCGAAAGCCAGAATAAGCGGGTGATGAACTATATCCCCATCAAGATCAACCTAAGCGGCGTGATCCCGCCTATATTCGCCTCGGCGATTTTGATGTTTCCCGCCACGCTGCTGCAGGCGAGCGAAAACCAGTATGTGAAATATCTGCGCGATAATCTGCTAAACCCCGACGGTTATTCGTTTAACGCCATAACCTTTGTACTGGTGATCTTTTTCGCCTATTTTTACGCCTCGATCGTGTTCAACCCCAAAGATATCGCCGAGAACCTCAAACGGCAGGGCGGTTTTATACCGGGCGTCCGCCCCGGGCAGCACAGCTCGGAGTATATAAGCGAGATAGCCAGCAGGCTGACGCTGTGGGGGTCGATCTATCTGGCGATCATCTCCACGCTGCCGTGGGTATTGGTCAAATCGATGGGCGTGCCGTTTTATTTCGGCGGCACGGCGGTGCTGATCGTGGTTCAGGTGGCGCTGGATACGATGCGTAAGATCGAGGCGCAGATCTATATGAACCGCTATCAGACGCTTAGCGCGATCGGTCTGTAACGATGAGCATAGCGCTTCGCAACAAAAACGAGATCGCCGCCTTGCGCGCGGCAAATCGCTTGGTTGCGAGGACGCTGGAACATATCGGCGCTATGGTAAAGGCGGGCGTAACCACTAAAGAGCTTTCGCAAGAGGCGGATCGCTTTATCGCCGCCAACGGCGCTCGCGCCTCTTTCAAAGGCTTGTACTCCCCGCCCTTTCCGGCGGCTGTGTGCGCCTCGAAAAACGATGTGATCATTCACGGCATCCCCGACGATACGCCGCTTGAAGAGGGCGATATTATCGGGCTGGATATGGGCGTCGAGCTAAACGGCTGGTACGGCGACGCGGCGGTAACGCTGCCGGTGGGAAAGATTAGCCAAACCGATCAGAGGCTTATCGACTGCGCCAAAGAGACGCTTTACGAGGCGATCGACGCGATCAGGGAGGGTATGCGCTTCAAAGAGTTGAGCGAGGTACTAGAAAACTCGATCGTCTCCAGAGGTTTTGTTCCTCTGCGCGGCTACTGCGGGCACGGAATCGGGCGCAAGCCGCACGAGGAGCCGCAGATTCTCAACTATGTGGAAGGCAAGCCCAAACAGGGACCCAAGATCAAAGAGGGTATGGTCTTCTGCATAGAGCCGATGATCTGCCAAAAGAGCGGCAAGTTCAGGACGCTTGCCGATAAATGGTCGGTGGCGAGCGAGGACGGGCTTAACGGCAGTCATTACGAGCACGCCGTGGCGATAGTCGGCGGCAGAGCCGAGATTTTATCAGCGGCATAAGGATTCGCAATTGGCAAAAGACGATGTGATCGAGATTGACGGCGTAGTAAACGAGGCGCTTCCAAACGCCACCTTTCGGGTGGAGCTTGAGAATAAGCATGTGATTTTATGCCACATAGCCGGAAAGATGCGTATGCACTACATCCGCATACTGCCCGGGGATAGGGTGAAGGTGGAATTGACCCCTTACAGCTTAGACAAAGGCAGGATAACCTACCGTTATAAGTAGACTTTAATGTTTATAATGGTACAATTCCGCCCTTCATTGTCGGCGTAGTACTAAAGGAAAAGATATGAAAGTAAGAGCAAGCGTCAAAAAGATGTGCGACAAATGCAAGGTCATAAAACGCAAAGGGGTTGTGCGCGTTATCTGCGCCAATCCAAAACATAAGCAAAGGCAAGGATAAGAGCATGGCGAGAATTGCGGGCGTGGATCTGCCCAAAAAGAAACGAATCGAGTTCGCCCTCACCTACATATACGGCGTGGGGCATACCACCGCTTTGAAGGCGCTCGCCTCCGCGGGCATATCCGCCGATAAGCGCGTGTACGATCTGAGCGAGGACGACGCGGCGGTTCTGACTAGAGAGCTTCGCCGCTACACGATCGAGGGCGATCTGAGAAAGCGGGTCGCTATGGACGTTAAAAACCTTATCGACATCAAGACGCTGCGCGGTATCCGCCATCGCAAGGGGCTGCCCGTTCGCGGTCAGCGCACCAAGACCAACGCTCGCACCCGCAAGGGCAAGCGCAAAACCGTCGGCTCCAAGCCAAAAGAAGCATAAGGAAATAGCAAATGGCTACCGCTACAACCGCGTCCAAACAGCAAAGAACTACGCGAAAACGGATCAAAAAAACCATAGGCAAAGGGGTGGTGCATATCGCCGCGACCTTTAACAACACCAATATCACCGTAACCGACGAAGCGGGCAATGTGATCTGCTGGACTACGGCGGGCAGCTTGGGCTTCAAAGGCAGCAAGAAATCCACGCCCTACGCCGCTCAGCAGGCGGTGGAAAACGCCCTCGCGAAAGCTAAAGAGGCGGGATTAAAAGAGGTGGCAATCCGCGTTCAGGGTCCGGGCGGCGGGCGCGAAACGGCGATCAAAAGCGTCGGCGCGTTCGAGGGGATCAAAGTAACCAGTCTCAAGGATGTAACGCCGTTGCCTCACAACGGATGCAGACCGCCCAAACGAAGAAGAGTGTAAGGATTAACGATGGCACGATACAGAGGTCCCGTAGAGAAGATCGAAAGAAGGCTTGGCGTCAATCTCAACCTTAAGGGCGAGCGGCGGCTGGCGGGCAAGAGCGCGCTCGACAAGCGCCCGTACGCGCCCGGTCAGCACGGACAGCGACGAAGCAAAATCAGCGAATACGGCACGCAGTTGCGCGAAAAGCAAAAGGCGCGCTATATGTACGGCGTAAGCGAAAAGCAGTGCGCCAGAGCCTACAAAGAGGCGAGCCGCCGCGCCGGCAACACGGGCGAAAACTTTATCAAGCTGCTTGAAAGCCGCCTCGATAATGTGGTTTATCGTATGGGTTTTGCCACTACGCGCCGCCTTGCGCGGCAGATCGTGGGGCACGGTCATATTCTCTTGGACGGCAAAACGGCGAATGTCCCGTCGATCCTGCTCAAAGCGGGTTCCAAAGTGGCTGTGAAAGAGAAAATGAAAAACAATCCGCAGATTCAGCGCGCGCTGGAGCTTACCAACCAGACTGGCTTGTCGCCTTGGGTTGATGTGGATAAAGAAAAGTTAGAGGGGATTTTCACTCGCGTTCCCGATCGAGCGGAGCTTAACCTGCCGATCGAAGAGCGCCTGATTATCGAACTGTATTCTAAATAATAAACCAACTCAAAGCGGTGAAGAGATGAAAAAAATCAAAACGGCGCCACACGCGCCTACCGAGTTTGTCGTAACGAAAAGCGAAAACGATCGCGCCGTGTTCGAAATCTATCCGTTCGAGCCGGGTTACGCCATTACGCTGGCTCATCCGATCAAACGGCTGATTCTCTCCAGCGTAGTCGGCAGCGCGCCGATCGCGGTCAAGATCGAAGGCGCGGCGCACGAGTTTGACAGCGTTCGCGGCGTGGTCGAGGACGCGGCGCGATTGATCGTCAATCTTAAAAATGTGCGCTTTAAGATTACGGGAAGCGAGGATAGAGTAGAGCTTGTCGCCTCGTTCAAGGGTCCCAAAGAGGTCAAAGGCGCCGATCTCGCCGCGCAGGGCGTGGAGGTGGTAACGCCTCAGGCGCATTTTGCCTCGATCAACGAAGACGGCGAGCTGAAAGTCTCCATCATCTTGGAAAAGGGTATGGGCTATGTGCCCAGCGAGGAGATCAGAGAGCTGATTCCAGAGGGCTATCTGCCGCTGGACGGCATTTTTGGTCCCGTCAAAAAGGCGAACTACTCGATCGAGAAGATGCTGGTCGAGGATAACCCAAACTTTGAAAAGATCGTTTTCGAGATCGCGACCTACGGGCAGATCGATCCCAAAGAGGTTTTCAGAAGCGGCGTTTGCGCGCTTTTCAGGCAGACGCAGGTACTCTCCGCGGCGCTTGGCGTAGAAAACGCGCTCGCGCTTGGCGCCAATAACGCCGAACGCGACGAAAGCCTCAAAACGCTATTGCTTAAGATCGAGGATTTAGGGCTGTCGGCTAGAAGCCACAACTGTCTGACCAGAAGCGATATCGTCTATCTCGGCGAAGTGGTTTTGATGGACGAGCCGGAGCTTAGCAGGGTAAAAAATCTAGGCAAGAAGTCGCTCGACGAGATCAAAGAGAAGCTCGCGCAGCTTGGCTATCCGGTTCACGAGTCCCTGCCGGATGAGCTCGCCGAGAGACTTAGAGCCAGAATATCGGAATTAAAAGGTTAAACTATGAGACACTTAAAAGCGCATCGCAAGCTTGGGCGCACTACGCCGCACCGCAAAGCGTTGCTGAAAAACCTCGCCATCGCGCTGATCAAAGCGGGCAAAATAGAGACGACGGAGCCGAAAGCCAAAGAGCTTAAAAGCTATGTCGAAAAGCTGATAACCAGAGCGCGCAAGGGCGATCCCAACGCGCATCGCGCCGTTTTCAGCCGCTTGCAGGACAAAGAGACTACGCATAAACTGGTCGTCGAGATCGCGCCGAAATACGTCGATCGCGAGGGCGGTTATACCTCGATCCAAAAAAGCGGCGTCAGGCTTGGCGACGCGGCGGCGTTAGCGATCATTTCGCTGATCTAAGGCGCGGATGCGCTTTCCCTTTACCGACGAGGAGCTGTTTCCCGCCGTCGAGCGCGTGCTGGGAACCGTTCGCCATTCGTTGCAAAAAGACGGCGGAGATATAGAGCTTCTGCGCGTCAGGCAAAGAGAGGTTTTCGTGCGGCTGAAGGGCGCGTGCGCCGGTTGCGCTTCAAGCCCGCTCACGCTCAAAAAGTTCGTCGAGCAGGCTATCAGGGCGCGTATCCATCCAGAAATGATCGTGATAGACGAAACCAACGACAATGCCAAAAACGCAAACGGCTAACCCCTCTTTTCGCTCCTTGCTGGAGCGAGCCGAGCGCGCGCTGTCAAAAGCCGATTTCAACGCCGCGCACATCTTTTTTCGCCGCGCGCTGAGCCTCAAGCGCGACAGCCAGACGGCGGTCGGCGGGTTGCTGATCGCGGATTTTTGCATAAAGCGCGGCGAGTTTGCCGATCAGATTATGGAGCTTTACGCCGCCGCGCGCGCGCTCGATCCCAAAAGAGCCAAACGGTTCGCGCTGGGGATGATCGAGACGATCGAAGCCGAAGAGAGCGAGAAAAGCGCCGCGTTCGAGCGGTTTTTGAGCGCGCAAAACGGCGTGGATTACAACGAGTTTTTGACGCTATTAGACAACTCGCCCAGCTTCGCCGATCTGTTTGAAAAGATTACGCGCTCCACCAATGTCTTTATCTCGCGCAAGAGCGACTGGTTTGACTTTGTGGAGAGGCTGATCGAAAACGGCTACATAGAGATCGCCTACCGGTTTATCGAAAACGCCTCGCCGTTCGTCGGCGCGGACGATCGCGCCAGAGCGCTGCTGAACAAGCTGCGCGAAAAAGAAGCGCTAATCAAAAAAGGCGGCTAATATGAAATACGCGGTTAATTCCGATCGCTTCGCCTTCGTCTCCGCCGATTCGCGCGAGTGCGATCCAGACACGGCGTTCGTACTCGACTGGTATTCGCGCAAATACGAAGCCGACGCGCTGAAAAACGGCGCGGCGGCGATCCTGAGCGCGGGCGATCTGAGCGCGTATTTTGATACCAACCTACCGATCGTCGGCGTTACCGGCACCAACGGCAAAACCACGACCGCCGCGCTGATCTACTCGATCTTGCTCGATCTAGGCTACAAGGTCGCTATGCAAGGCACGCGCGGATTTTTTATCAACGGCGAAAAGATCGCCTCAAAAACGCTTACCACCCCCGTTTTGCTCGACAACTACGCAAGGCTCGATCGCGCCAAAGGTTGCGATTTTTTCGTTACCGAAGTCAGCAGCCACGCCATAGCGCAGGGGCGTATGGAAGGGCTGAAGTTCGCGCTGAAAATCCACACAAATATCACGGGCGATCATCTGGATTTTCACGAAAATTTCGAGGCGTACCGGCGCGTGAAAAATAGCTTTTTCGCCGACGATAGCTTGAAGCTGATTAACCGCGACGATCCGCTAGTAGCGTTCAACGCCGCCAACGCCCGCAGCTACGCGATCGAGTCGGCGGCTACCTTCAAGCTCGAAGCCTACTCGCCCAAAAACGGCTTGAGCGGCGCGATCGTTTACGGCGGCGAACGGGCTAGCTTTAGTTGCGATCTAATCGGGCGGTTTAATCTGTACAACATTCTCGCCGCGATCGGCGCGGTCAAACTGCTGACCGATAAGCCGCTTCAGCATATCTGCGATCAGGTCGAAAACTTTGGCGGCGTCGCGGGGCGTATGGAGATCGTAAGCCGCGATCCGCTCGTGATCGTCGATTTTGCCCATACGCCAGACGGCATAGACAAGGCGCTCGAGGCGCTTTTTCCCGCCAAGATCGTCTCGGTTCTCGGCGCGGGCGGCGATCGCGACAAGAGCAAACGCGCGCCGATGGGCGCGGCGGCGGCAAAACACAGCCGCAAGATTTACGTAACCAGCGACAATCCGCGAAGCGAAGAGCCGCTGGCGATCATAGAGGAGATCGGGCGCGGTTGCGGATCGCACCCGTATGTCGCGCGTATCGCCGATCGCAAAGAGGCGATCGCCAAAGCGCTCCAAGAGCTTGCCGCCGACGAGATTTTGGTTATACTAGGCAAAGGCGATGAAACGACGCAGACAATCGGCGATAAGATTCTGCCTTTTAGCGATCGCGAAGTCGTCTTAGAACTATTAAAAGGAGGCGCGGCGTGATTCGGGAGATGATGTGCGCGAAGATTCATCGCGCCACGATTACGGACGCAAACTTAAACTATGTGGGATCGATTACGATCGACGAGGCGTTGCTCGAAGCCAGCGGGATTTTGGTCGGTCAGAAAGTTGAGGTGCTGAATCTGAACAACGGCGAACGCTTCGGCACCTACGCGATCAAAGGGCAAAAGCATAGCGGGCGAATCTGCGTAAACGGCGCGGCGGCGCGCAAGGTCTGCGCGGGCGATAAGATAATTATCGTCTGTTACTGTCTGCTGGACGCGCGCGAGGCGCTCGAATACAAGCCGACGATCGTTATGGTCGACGAGAACAACACGCTAACGCAGGTACTTCACGAGATATAAGGCTGAATATGTTTGAAAATCTAAATCTTGGCAATCTTGGCGAGCTTATCGCGCAGGCGCAGCAGCAGGCGCGCGAAATGCAAGAGGACGCGGAGGCGGCTACTTACGCGGCAAAGAGCGGCGGCGGGCTTATTAAGATCGTCGCCAACGGCAACGGCGAGATCGTCGATCTGGAGATCGACGATTCGCTTTTAACCGACAAGCAGTCGCTGATCATCTTGCTGATCGCCGCGTTTAACGAAGTAACCGACAAAATCAACGAAGGCAGGCAGCAAGCGGCGATGCAGATGATGGGCAATATAGCCGCCTCCATGCAAAAGTAGCCGCCGCGCTTTCGGATCGCCATTTACGCGCATACCACGCTTATCCCTTCGATCGCGTTTATTCGATACGATTATACCTCTCTTCGCGATAATTAAAAAGTGCGGATTTAAGCGCGCAAAAAACGCCCCCCCCCCCCGATCGCTTATCGCATTCCGCTTTGTTCTAAATATGTATCCCCGCCTTCCTCCGCAATATATGCCGCTTTACGGCTATCGCTTCGCGCGGAAATTACGAATACCGCTTCGCCCTCCCCCCTGATAAGGGGGGTAAGGGGGGTTTCCCCCGTCATTCCCGCGCAGCGCCCGCTCCACAGGAGCGCAAGGCGCGGAGGCAGGCGGGAATCCATCTTCTTCCCCCCCCCCTCCCCATACCACGATCATCGCTCCGCCCCGCCCTCTGTCAAAGGGATTCCCGTCATTCCCGCGTAGGCGGGAATCCATCTCTAAACCACAACGAAACACGAAAACTAACTTATTGCATTCTCTCCCCGCGCCGCTTCCCACTCTTCCCCCCCCCCCTGTCAAGGGGGGGGGGGTTTCCCTCGCGTCTTATGCGAGCATCGCTTCGCCTCCCGATAATGGGAGAAGAAGCGCCGCCGACGATCCCGAACGCGCCGACTAACCCCGCTTCATAATTTTCTCGTTAGAATGACAAACGCCAAATATGATAAAGTCAAGGATAACCGCGATATGATCAAACGCTTGTCGTCTATCGTTCTTATTGCTTTCGTTCAACTATCTTTCGCAAGCGATCAAGAGGAGTTTATGCGGATCTGCCTTGATCCAAACGAAAACGAAATGAGCGCGCAATGACGATCGTAATCCGCAAAAGCGCTATTGGGCGGCAATCTAGCGCGGCT
>JAITEA010000046.1 GCA_031282285.1 Helicobacteraceae bacterium | reverse complement strand
GGATCGATGCAGATGATGCCGTTTTTGCTTGCGGATATGACCGCTCAGAATAAAGATAAAAGCGGGGCTTGGAGCTTTTTTGATCCCTATCGTCAAGCGCCGTACGCGATCAAACATTTAAGGTGGCTAAGAGGCAAACTTAAAAGCCCGCTATATATCGCCTACGCCTATAACGGCGGGCTTGGTTTTACCACGCGGACGATCGAGGGTTATAAGCTGTTTCAAAAGGGCGAGTTCGAGCCGTTTTTAAGTATGGAGCGAATGCCGTTGGAAGAGCCTAGAGAATACGGCAAAAGCGCGCTGACAAACTATATAATATATCGCGCTTTGCTAGGCGAGCCGGTCGTTATAGATTCGGTTTTAGAAACGAAATAGTAGCCGATTGGTTGGTGTCCGATTCGCTCAGCGTCAGATTAAGCGGCGCCGGCGTAACGGCGAAGCGTACTATGTAGTATTTGTTCCAGCGATTTACCAGCGGCATCAGCTTGAGTAGCGCGTTGTTTTTATCCACGACTTCGGCGCTAATACGCCGCGCGCCGTTAAGGGTAAGCGAATAGTTTGGATTGTTCAGCCCAGATTTGTTTTTGGCGCTGAAATCGTTTGCTATATAAAGCCCGATCAGAAAGGTTTCCGTCGCGTTGTATTCGGCGTTGTTTGGGTAGATCGCGTTGAGATAGCTCGCGCTGATCAGCGCCTTGCTCTCGAAACGATCGACAATCTCCCCGCGCTTCGTGTGCGGCAACGCCTCCGCGTAAGCGGCGCTGCCCGTGAAGTCGAAAAACGCCGATCGTCCGCAACCGATCAAACTAAGCGCGATCAATACGCACGGCAAAACTACCCTCAAAACCGCCTCCAAAATCTAAACGCTATCATATCCAAACGACGATTTTAGTCCGCTTTGCTACAATACGCCCCTTATTTACCACGAAGGCGAAGTATTTCATGCCAAATCAATATGACTCGTTTGACGCTTTCGGCTTTAAGCCGCAGATTTTGCGCGGCGTTACCGAAGCCGGCTTTGTTACCCCAAGCCCCATACAAGCGGAAGCCATTCCGCATATCCTAGAAGGTCGCGATCTGATAGGTCAGGCGCAGACCGGCACGGGCAAAACCGCCGCGTTCGGTTTGCCAACGATGAACCGAATAGAGCGGTTCGATCGGGTGGAACTGCTTGTGATCACGCCCACGAGAGAGCTTGCCACGCAGGTGAGCGACGAGCTATTTAAGCTCGGCAGGTTCGCGGGCGTTAGAACCGTTACGGTTTACGGCGGGCAATCGTCGTACCGGCAGGTTGATCTGATCAGCCGCGGCGCGCAGTTGGTAGTGGCTACCCCCGGGCGGCTGCTCGATCTGCTAAGCTCCGGCAGGCTCAAAAACTTCTCGCCGTCAATCGTCATACTCGACGAGGCGGACGAGATGCTCGATATGGGCTTTTTGGACGACATCAAGGAGATATTCAAGTTTCTGCCAGCCGAACGGCAGACGCTGATGTTCAGCGCCACTATGCCGCAGCCGATCAAGGAGCTTGCGAGCAAGATTTTGCGCGATCCGGTCAGCATCAAGGTTACGCCGGCGGAAGAGACGGCGAACAAGGATATATTTCAGCAGTACTATGTGATAGAAGAGCACGAGCGCGACGACGCGATCTTGCGGCTTTTCGACGCGGAGGAGCCGACCAAGTCGATCATCTTTACGCGCACCAAGAAGGAAGCCGAGCGCCTGAGCACGATGCTAATCGCCAAAGGCTACGGCGCGAAGGGGTTGCACGGCGATATGGAGCAAAAGAGCCGCGAAGAGGTTATCAAAGGTTTCAAAAGCAACCAGCTCGATATTCTGGTAGCCACCGATGTGGCGGCGCGCGGCTTGGACGTGAAAGATGTGAGCCATGTGTTCAACTATCATATTCCCTTCGACCCCGAAAGCTATGTGCATCGGATCGGGCGCACGGGCAGAGCGGGCAAAAAGGGGATCGCGGTTACGCTTGTAACGCCGTTGGAATACAAAGAGCTTCAGCGCATCAAGAAGATCGCCGGCGCCAATATCAAGATGGAGCAGGTGCCGACGCTTGGCGATGTCAAGAAAGCCCATTCGGGAAAGCTGGTCAGCGCCATTTTGAACGCCCGCCTAAGCGACGAGGCAAGACAACTGCTGACGGTCTTGGAAGAACAGATCGACGCGCAGCAACTGGCGCTAAAGGCGCTTTCGCTGTTGATTGAAAAGCAAAATATCTCTGGACCCGACAGCATAGGCGTAAATCCGCAGCGGCTGGAAAAGCTCCTGAACGATCGCCGCGATCGCGCGCCAAAACGCGGCGGCGGCAAGGGCGGTTACTCAAAGTTTAGAAAACCTTACGGCGGTAGCGGCGGCGGCTCTCGCGGCTACGGTTCAAACGACGGCTATCGCGGCGGCGGCGGATCGCGATCGCGGCGCGACGATAGATGAAAGATTTTGAGGCGAAAAAACGGCTCAGGTTTATCAAAGAACTTGAAAAGTTTCTCTCTCGCGCCTCAAACTACCTTGGCAAAACGGACGCGGAGTGGTCGGGGTTTTGCGCTCTGGCTCAAAGCGCGCCAAAGATGGGCGATATAAGGCTTTACAGCCCGCGTTATATGGAGCTGATCCGTCTTGCCAACGATCTGTTAGCGCGCTCAAACGGCGAACCGATCGCCGTTAGCGATCTCGCCTCTTGGCTTCGCGGCGAACTGAACAGATACGAAAAAGCTTCGCGTCAAAGAGGCTATAACCGCCAAAAATCCCGCGCCGATCTCCTAGACTCCTAATTTTTCGCCCGCTACGCTCGCAAAATCATAAACGCTAAAAGTTCTATAAACTCTAATTCCGACTTTGCGTTCGCTTGACGCGATTTGGTTTTTCAGCGATATTGCTGTATCTTTCCGTCGTCAATTTGCAGGAGGGCGGTTTGAGCGACGCGAGAAAACCAAAGCTAAGCGTTGATCGACAGATAGCGCATCTAGCCGACGAGGGCGTGAAATTTGAAATTACCAGTCGGGAAGAAGCGCGCGTATTTC
>JAITEA010000253.1 GCA_031282285.1 Helicobacteraceae bacterium | reverse complement strand
AGGATATATTCCCCGATCGCTCCGCGTTTGTCCGCGCGCCCTTTGGCGCGTTCATCTCCACATCGGGTTCTCCAGACTGAAAGCCAGTGGCGATAATGGTTACAAATACTTCCTCCGGCTGGAGCGTATCGTCCATCGAGGTACCGAAAATCACATCGGAATCTTCGTTTACCGCGTCGTGAACCAGTTGCATAGCGCGGTTGATGCCCACAAGCGGATATTTGGGGTTAATCCGAAAATGCACCAGCACGCCCATCGCCCCGTTGATGGAGAGGTTATCCAAAAGCGGCGATTCGATCGCGTCTTTCAGCGCGTTGTGCGCCGAATCGTTCCCCTCGAGCGAATGCCCCATACCCATCAGCGCTTTGCCCTTATGACTCATAACGGTTTTGAGATCGTTAAAGTCGGTATTGATGCCATCCATACCGCTGGGCAACACTACGGAGCTTATACCTTTGACCACTCGCGCCAGCACCGCGTCCACCATAGCAAAACTTTCGGCGTAGCCAATAGTTTTATCTATGACCGAGAGTAGTTTTTCGTTTTGAATGACGATCATAGAGTGGCATCCGTTTTTCAGCCCGTCCAGCCCGCCTTTGGCGAGTCTGTTTCGCTTAGGCGCCTCGAACGCGAACGGCAGCGTGCAAACGCCGATAGCCAGCGATCCGTTTTCCTTCGCCGCGCGCGCCACCACGGAGCACGCGCCGGTGCCGGTGCCGCCGCCAAGCCCCGCGACTATAAACACCAGATCGGCGCCTTTGAGCGCCTCTTTGATCTGATCGTAGTTCTCCTCCGCTGCCTGTTCGCCTACTTCGGGCTTCATACCCGCGCCAAGCCCGCGCGTAAGTTTTTCGCCAAGCTGAATTCTGACGGGCGCGATCGACTTGGCAAGGTGTTGCGCGTCTGTGTTGGCGGCGATCATATCGATACCTTTTTGACCTTCGCGCAGCATATAATTGACCATATTCTGCCCGCCGCCGCCTACGCCTATCACCTTTATGCTGACGACACTAGGTTGAGACGATTCCTCTACTGTGAATAAATTATTTACGCCGCTCTTTCCCATTTTACGCGCCTTTGTTGAAATTTGCAGAAACCTAGTTCAAAAACCGCCTCGTTTTGATCGCAAGTCCTTAAAGCTCTGCGGGTAAATCGGTAACTAACCGGTTTATTAAAGGTTTCGCCGCGTCTAAGCGCCGAAATTATATCGCCGATCGCGCGCGAAAACGCCATATTTATAACGGAAAAAATATCCGAATACGCCGCGCTTTTAACTGCGATAACAAGCGCTCCGCCCTCTGAAAATATAGCGTTATGACCGCGCAGATTTCGTTTTGCGCCATCAAATAAAAAAGCGGTTTTTCGCGTCGGCTGGGCGTTAAAGCGTAAATTGGCGTTCATCGCGTAATCCTAAAAAATCTGGGAGAGCCAATTCCAAAATCGCTTAAACGCGCTTGGCTCTTCCAGCTCTTTCGACAGGTTAATGCGCGGCTCTTCCGCCTCGCGAGGCGCCGCCTCTTCGACCGGCGGCGTTTTCTGCGCGCCGGATTTGATCCGTATATTATTAGCCGAGTCGATCTCGTAAGGGGTAAATTCGCCCGCGCCGTATCGCACCAGACCGATCGCGACGGCAAACGCGGGATCGCGGAAGGTTTCCGACAGCCCCGCAATCGGCTTTGGACGAGCGATCCTGACGGGTATATTCCCAAAGATCGGCTCCGCCGACTCCGCTATGCCGTCGAGTTTCGCCGCGCCGCCCGTAATCACCACGCCCGCTCCCGCGCCGTTTTTGAGGCGGCTCTTGCCAAGCAGCCCCGAGAGAATCATAAGCGTCTCTTCCATTCTCGCGCCGATCACATTGGAGATCGTCTCCAGCGACGCGTTGCGCGTGGAGCGCTCGGAGCCGATTTCGGGTATCTCGATCGCGGCGTTGCCCCCGCGCTTGAGCGCGCCGTATTCGAGCTTGATGCGTTCGGCGGCGTTGATTGGCGTATGCAACGATATGGAGAGATCGGAGGTGATGTGCGCTCCGCCGACGGCGAAAAAGTCGCAGTGTCTGGGCGCGTTACCTTGATATATAGCGAGGTTGCAGGTGGATGCGCCTATATCGATCACGCACGCGCCAAGCTCCTTTTCGTCGTCGCCCAGCACGGCGATCGCGGCGGCGTAGCTCGAGAGCGTTAGATTTTCTATCTCGATGCCCGCGGCGGCGATCGCCTTCCGCAGATTGTCCAGAGCCATCTTTTGCGTGATGACAATATTAACCTGCGTCTCCAGCCGCGATCCGCTCATACCGATCGGGTCTTGAATATTGGGCTGATCATCTACTTTGAACGAAAATGGCAACACATGCAGTATCTCGTAATCGGGCGGCGGCATAGCGGCGCTGTCCAGCGCCAGACGCATCACGCGGTTGATGTCTTTTGGCTCGATCTCTTTGGTCGGGATATTGGCTTTGCCCACCCCCTGAAGACTGGCGGCGTACGCGCCGGAGACGGATACGATCGCCCTTTGCGGAGCGATGCCCGCCGATTGGCACGCGTCGTTCACGACCGCTTTGATCGCCTCGGAAGCTTTGTTGATATCTACGATCGCGCCTTTTTTAAGCCCCTGCGATCTGGCTAAGCCGCTGCCGATTATGCGCGGGGTTTTATCGGCGCCAATCTGCGCGACAAGGGCGCAAACCTTGTTTGAACCAATATCGATCGCTAAAATATGGGGTAAAGACACGCGCTACCTTTGCTGGTTGCCCAGAATATTGTCATAGTAGTTGATCTCGTAGCGGCTCTGAAGCGCGCCAAGCAAAAAATTAAAAACCTGTCCCATCTTGAGCCGCGACGCCTCCTCGCTCAGCCTGCCGTCAATCTCGGCTAACCTGTCGGCTTCAAACAATTTCTGTTCCACAACGCGGTAAACGACCGCTTTGTCCCCAAGGTCTATCGCGCCTTCGGAGGAGGCGGAGTTGAAAGCCCGCTCCAAGAATATTCCCGCTTCGGTTTCGCTTAAACCTTTGATTTTGTCGTAATCGTCGCGAGAGACGAAGTCCGTCGTTTCGCCTTTGAAATCTTTGAGCTGCTTTTCGCTTTCGGTCTGCAGGTATTCGGCGATCTTCTG
>JAITEA010000164.1 GCA_031282285.1 Helicobacteraceae bacterium | reverse complement strand
ATCTCAAACAACTTAGCCAATATCAACACATCAGGCTACAAACGCGACGATATCGTGATCGGCGACTATATGCGCCTATACAAAGAGACGCACGACATTCTGCCCATTCGCAACCACACCAAAGAGGGATCGCAGCATCTAAACCGCGCGATGGTTCGCGTCCCGCAGGTCGTGGAGGAATATACCAATCACGATCTGGGCGCAATGATGCAAACGGGCAATCCGCTGGATGTGGCGCTGCAAAGCCCCAATCTCTTTTTCGCGGTCCAGACGCCAAGCGGCGTTCGCTACACCCGCGACGGATCGTTCAGGCTCGACGAGCAGGGCTATCTGATCGCCAAAGAGGGTTTCAGGGTTTTGAGCGCCGAAGGAGCGCCCATTCAGTTGCCCAGCGATCGCAAGATCGCGCTTAGCCCCGAAGGAACCTTCTACGCGCAGAACGAGCAGAATCTGCTTGAGCAGGAGGAGATCGCGACGCTCAATATCGTAAGGTTCGACAATCCAAAATGGCTTGAGAAAATGGGGCATAACTACTTCAAAAATACCGAAGGCGCCGCCGAGCCGATCGCGGCGGAGGGGCAGTTCCTCGCGGCGCAGGGCTTTTTGGAAAAGTCCAATGTGAACGCCGTTAGCGAGATGACCGCGCTGATCGAGACAAACCGCCTTGTTGGTATGTATCAAAAGGCGATGGACAGCCATATGAACGATCTTAACGGCGAGGCGATCAACAAACTCGCCGCGATCAAAGCTTAAAGGAGGCAAAAGTGATTCGATCGCTCTATACCGCCGCGACGGGTATGAAAGCGCAGCAGCTATCTATCGACGCGGTTTCAAACAACATCGCCAATGTGAATACGACCGGCTACAAAAAACAGCGCGCCGAGTTCGCCGATCTGATGTATCAGGTGATGGAATACGCCGGCACAAGCACCAGCGCGACGACGATCAGCCCGACGGGTATCGAGGTGGGGCTTGGCGTGCGCCCCACCGCGATCCAGAAGCTCTTTTCGCAGGGCAATTTCAAGGAGACGGGCAACCAGCTCGACGTGGCGATCAGCGGCGAGGGATTTTTCCAAATCCAGTTACCCGACGGGACGACGGCTTACACGCGGGCGGGCGCGTTCAAGCTCGACGAAAACGGGACGATCGTAACCGCCGACGGCTATCCGCTTTTGCCGCAGGTGGTCGTACCCGCCGATACGACGCAGCTTACGATCGGCGCCGACGGCACCATAAGCGTGATGCAGGCGGGGCAGACGCAGAGCGCGCAAATAGGGCAGTTCGAGCTTGCCAACTTCATCAATCCGGCGGGCTTGCACGCGCTGGGCGATAACAACTTCGTCAATACCACCGCTTCCGGCGACGCGGTCGTCGGGCAGCCCGGGCTGGACGGGTTTGGTCAGACGCGCCAGCTCTTTTTGGAGTTGTCCAATGTTCAGCTTGTGGACGAGATGACCGATCTGATCACGGGGCAGCGCGCCTACGAAGCTGGGAGCAAGGCGATCACCACCAGCGACGAGATGCTCAGCACGGTAAACGGCTTGAAGCGCTAAGCGTAGTTTCCGCCCAAGCCGCGGGTTAGGTCTGCGCGTCAAAACGGCGGATTTTGTTAAGATCGCGCTTAATTTTTGGCGAAGGATTATCTGTGGGCAGGGTTTGGCGTTTTGGCGACAATATCGACACCGATCTGATCATAGCGGCGCGTTATCTGAACACTTCAGACCCAAAGGAGCTTGCCGCCCATCTGTTCGAGGACGCGGACGCGGATTTCACGAAAAAGGCGCAAAAGGGCGATTATATCGTCGCGCTGAATAACTTCGGGTGCGGCTCCAGCCGCGAACACGCGCCGGTGGCGATCAAGGCGTTTGGGATCGCGGGCGTGATAGCGAAATCCTACGCGCGGATTTTTTACCGCAACGCCTTTAATACGGGGCTCTATATTTACGAGGTAGCGCAAGCCGATCGCATTGAAAACGGCGATCTGATCGAGATCGATAACGCCGCGGGCGAGGTTATAAACCTGACCAAAAACGAAACCTACAGATTCAGCCCGATCCCGCCGTTTATGCGAGAGCTTGTAGGCGCCGGCGGATTGATGGAATACGCCAAAAAAGAGATCGCCTCGCTCAAATAGCGCGGCGGCTGAACGCGCAAGTTACAAGCGCCAATCGATAGGCTTTGCGCCGCAATCGATCAGGTAGCCGTTGGCGCGCGAAAAGTGCCTGCAACCGAAAAACCCGCGATAAGCCGAGAGCGGCGAGGGATGCGGCGCGGTTAGGATCAGATGCTTTTTGCCGTCGATTAGCGCCTGTTTTTTGATGGCGTAACTGCCCCAGAGCATAAAAACGATATTTTGCCGATCGCGGCTCAAAGCGGCGATCGCCGCGTCGGTAAAGCTCTCCCAGCCCTTCATTTGGTGCGATCCGGCGCGGTTTGCCTCGACGGTGAGCGTGGCGTTTAGCAGCAAAACGCCGTTTTGCGCCCACGCGGTCAGATTGCCGTGATTTGGCGGGTTCAGCCCCAGATCGGTTTTCATCTCTTGATAGATATTGATAAGACTTGGCGGG
This sequence comes from Helicobacteraceae bacterium, assembly GCA_031282285.1. Lineage (GTDB taxonomy): Bacteria > Campylobacterota > Campylobacteria > Campylobacterales > SZUA-545 > JAIRNH01. The sequence goes on along the minus strand of JAITEA010000164.1, from coordinate 2,540 downwards.
ATCGCCACGCCGCGCTGAACCGAAAACGCCAGCCCGTGCGCCTGATTTTCGCCGTGATAAGGGTCTTGCCCCAAAATCACCGCCTTGACGCTCTCAAACGGCGTCAGCTCAAAGGCTTTGAACCACTCCGAAGGGCGCGGATAGATGGTTTTGCGCCCCTTCTCGGCGACCAAAAACTCGCGCAAAGCCGCCATATACGGCTTTTCAAACTCGCCCCCGATGCGATTAAACCAGCTTGTCTCCAGCGCCATTTTGCCCTCCGCGATTTTTGCGATTTTGGTTATAGTAGCGCCAAATATATGAAGGTTGCCTTTGGAAGGGTTATCGGCGATGATCGACGCCAATCTAAACCGTCTGCGCGAGGGGATTCGCGTCGCGGAGGATATATGCCGTTTCGTTTTGAAAGACGGCGATCTGGCGCGGCGGCTCAAGGAGCTGAGATCGCAGGTTAGATGCGATCTGGACGAAATCCTGCTGCTCGAGCGCGACAGCCAAAACGATGTTTTGCGCCCCACGACGGCGAGCGAAAACGAGCGCGACGGGCTTAAGGGTATGGCGATCGCGAACTTTAAGCGCGCGCAGGAAGCCGCCAGATCGCTGGAGGAGGCTTTCAAACTCCGCAAACCAAGCGAAGCCGAAACCTACAAAAACATTCGCTACGAGCTATATACGCTGGAAAAAGCGGCGATAGCCAAACTGCCGCCCAAATAGCGCCGCTAAGCGATCGGCGGCGCGAAATATCCTATAATGGCGGCAAAAGTTGCAAAATTGGCAACAAAAAGCGGCTATAGTCAAATTGCCGCCCAAATAGCGTCGCTAAGCGATCGGCGGCGTGAAATATTCTATAATGGCGGCAAAAGTTGCAAAATCGGCGCGAGATTGCGCCGCGTATTAAAGGAAAGCGATGTTCACAGGTTTGATCCGCGAGATCGCGCAAACGGCGTTAAGCGGCGATCGTTTGCGTATCAAAGCCGCTTACCGCCCCAAAATCGGCGACAGCGTAGCGGTTAATGGCGCGTGTTTAACCGTCGTCGCGCTGGACAAAGAGGGCTTTAGCGCCGAACTTTCGCATGAAACGCAACGATCGATCGCCGTCGAAAATCTTAACGCCAGAGCGCACATAGAACCGGCGATGATTATGGGCGATCGTTTCGAGGGGCATATAGCGCAGGGACATATCGATTTTATCGGTTCTATTTCGCGGATCGAGCGAAGCGACGGCGGCTGGGATTTTTTTATCGGCGCGCCCAAAGAGGCGCTGCGTCTGATCGCGCCAAAAGGCTCCATCGCCATCGACGGCGTAAGCCTTACGATCAACGAGGTTTTTGCAAACTCGTTCAGGCTGACGCTGATCCCGCACTCGCTGAAAAATACGCTGTTTGGCGAATATAAGGTTAATCGCCGCGTAAATATAGAAACCGATCTATTCGCCCGTTATACGGCGCGGATTTTGGACGCGAAATCGGAGGAAAGCGCCGCCGCTCTAGATCGCCGCTACTTTGACAGAATGACCGCAATCTTTTAACCCTTACGCGTCGGCGCCCCCGTCTTAAGTTTGACTGGAGTACAATTGGCTTCATACGCGTCAAATGTTTTGCCGCGCAACAAAGGACGGTAATGTTGCAAAAACGATATAGTTTGCTTGCGTCTGCGTTGGCGCTTGCTTTAGCGTTAAACGCTTGCGCCGCAAAACAGGATCAATGCCTATATTTCGGCGAAGGGATTAAAGTTTTTACTGAACTCGAGAAGTTTGCCGATGGCAAAGATGTAAAATCCGTCCTCGATCTAAACGGCGACGGCATTAACGATGAAATTGTTTATCTCTCTATTACCAAAGGTTCTGAAATAGCCAAAGATATAATAATAAGCAATCCGTTTGACTTTATTAAATATGATACTGAATTAACAGATATAAGCGAAGAATTGTCCGATATTCCGCATTTAGCACTTGGTATTATCCATAGCGCTACCAAAACCTCTCCATGCGAACGGTTTATTGTTTATAATAACGCGCTTTTGCCAGAATGGGATGGTAATAGCGATATTAAAGTTGTTAGACAGCTACTTGAACTTTTTCCGTCGTGGAAAGAAATTCGTTCGGAAGAATTAAAGGATATAGCAAGATACGATTCTCTCGGTATTTATCAATTAGGATGGCGCGTATTGCTTTATTGGAACGGCAAAGAATACAAAACCGAAACCTTGGCATGGTAAAAGCAAATATAATGTTACGCAACAAATATAGTTTAATCGTTTTAACGCTAACGCTTGCTTTAGCGTTAAGCGCTTGCGCCGCCAAGCAAGATCAATGCCTATACTTTGGCGAAGGGATTAAAGTTTTTACTGATCTTGAAGTAACCTATAATGGCGAAATAGTAAAATCGGAGCTTGATTTTAACGGCGACAGTATTAACGATCGGGTTGTTTATCTCTCTATTACTAAAGGCTCTAAAGTAGCCAAAGGCGTAACGGTAAGTTGCCCGTTTGATTATATAGAGGACGACGAATTGTATCATAAGGCAAACGAAGATCTGTCCGAT
>JAITEA010000200.1 GCA_031282285.1 Helicobacteraceae bacterium | reverse complement strand
AACTATGCGCGCTGATAGAACTTGCCTCGCTCCTGCGAAAATCCTCCTCTCTGCCGTTTATCATAGAAACCAAGGTCAAACCCGTCTATCCATAAGCGCGGCGAATAATTACCGCTTTTTAATAAACTCCCGTAAATCTCATTTATATCCGCCCGCGCGATTACGCGCCGATCGGTTATCCGCGTTTTGCCTCTCGTTTTTGGCGCTCTTGTCATTGAAGCCCTCGCTCGCCGTTACCGCAAGGCGCGTAAATAATCAACGGCGATCGCGCCCGTTTACCCATCTATTCAAGGAGGCGCGTTATGCCTAATAATTCGTATGCGCTTGCTCGCAAAATCCGTCTTCGCGCGCTTGAGACTAGCTTCGTATCAAAAGGTTCGCATATTGGCGGTATGTTCTCGTGCGCGGACATTCTGGCGGTTTTGTACTCTGGCGTTTTGAATATCTCGCCGCAAACGCAAAACGATCCCAATCGCGATCGGCTGGTTTTGAGCAAAGGGCATAGCGCGCCCGCGCTTTACGCCGCGCTTGCCGAAAAGGGATTTTTTGATCCAAGCGAGCTATTAACGCTGCGCCAAAACGGCTCGAGGCTCTCTGGACACGTTTATATGCAAGTCGCCGGCGTGGAGTTCTCAACGGGATCGCTAGGGCAAGGCGTTGGCGTAGCGTGCGGAATGGCGCTGGCGGCTAAGATCGACGGGCTAGACAGCCGCGCCTACGCGATAGTCGGCGACGGCGAGTGCGACGAAGGATCGGTTTGGGAGGCGGCGCGGTTTGCGGCGGAAAACGAGCTGGACAACTTCGCGATCGTCGTCGATAACAACGGTATGAAAGGCGGCGAGATTTACTCGCCCAAAGTCGCTTTGGCGGATATATGGCGCGGTTTTGGATGGAATGTCGCAACGGTTGACGGGCACGATCACGACGCGCTTTTTGACGCGTTCGATCGCGCCAAGTCGGCAAAAGGCGTTCCGACGGCGATTGTCGCGCGGACTATCAAGGGCAAGGGGGTTAGCTTTATGGAGCAAAAGGCGCTGTGGCATTACCGCAATCCAGACGCGCAGGCGTTTAAGGCGGCGTGGGCGGAGCTTGGCGGCGAGGAAAGCGATCTGCTAAACGCGGACAATCGGAGCTTTTTGATATGAGAAACGCGTTTATCAAAGAGCTGACAAACTTTGCCAAAGCCGACGAAAGCGCGGTATTTTTGAGCGCCAATTGCGGCTGGGGCGTGCTGGACGCTCTGGCGGACGAGCTTGGCGCGATCGGCGCGAAAGATCGAAACGGCAAAAGCGGGCGATTTCTTGATGTTGGCATAGCGGAGCAAAATATGATCGCGGTTGCGGCGGGGCTGGCCGCGTGCGGCAAGCGGGTTTTTGTCTATTCGATCTCCAATTTCCCCACGCTCAGAGCGCTGGAGCATATACGAAATCTGATCTTGTACCCGTCGCTGAATATCAAGATTATCAGCATAGGCGCGGGGTTTATCTACGGCGCGCAAGGTATGACGCACCATATGACGGAAGACGCGGGCGTTATGCGATCGCTTCCGAAAATGGAGATTTTTACCCCGTGCGATCCGATAGAGGCGGCGGCGATAGCGCGTCTTTGCGCGACAAGCGACTCGGCGGCGTATATCAGGATTCAGCGCGGCGGCGAAGCGCCGCTACACAGCCGCCCTTTGAGCGACGCGCGGATTGACGCGATCGCGAGGGGCGATCTGATTGCGATCGGCGAAACGGAGCGGAGCGCCGCGATCGCAATTATCGCCTCTGGCGCGATCGCCGCCGAAGCGATCAAGGCGCAAGATACGCTGGCGTCTGTCGGCGCGATCGCGGCGGTTTATTCCGCGCCGCGCCTGCCGCTTGATAGCGCGGCAATCGCCAATCTCGCTAAACGGGTTGATAGAATAATAACGATCGAAGAGCATAATCGCATCGGCGCGCTTGGAAGCGCGGTAGCCGAAATCTTGGCTGATATGCAAAGCGGCGTTAAGTTAATCAGACTTGGGTTGAACGATTCGTTCGCAACCGCCGTCGGCGATCAGACATATCTGCGCGAGCTTTACGGCATCGACGCGGCGACGCTTGTAAAAAGCGCCGTTTAGCGCAAATATGATGTTTTCTTGGCGCCAAAACATTTGATAGAACTTGCCTCGCGTTTGCCGTTTATGATCAATGCGCGGGCGCGATTTCACGATCGCCAAAACAAAAGTCCTTACGCTAACCGAGATTTTGAAGCGGCGCCTGCCGACGAAAAACCAAACGATAGATTTTTGCAAAATCGACGTGGAAGGGTTTGAAAGAAGCGTACTGCTAGGGCTTGATTTTTCACAATACAGACCGGCGGTTTTCTGCGTGGAATCAACGATCCCATCGAGTAGCGCTCCTTGTCATAAGAAATTTGAGGATATTCTCGTTAATAACGGCTACGAGATCGTCTATATCTACAGCATCAACCGCTATTATTTGGATACGCGGCGCGCCGACGCGGAGCAAATAGCGGAGCGTTTCTTGGGGACGGCGTGGAAGGAACAAGATGTGAAAATAGTCGAGTTTGGCAAAATCGGTTATACGCTCCGTAAGCCGCGCAGGATATTTCGCGCGATCAAACGATCGATCCGCGCTTCGTTTTGGGGCGCAAAGGATTTATGCCACAGGTTGGCAGATCGCGGCTAAGGACGGCAAATACAGATATATTTGCTAAAATCGCCCTAACTCCTACAGGAAAGGTGAAGGCGATGAAAGAGATTTTCAGCCGTCATAGCGTTCGCAAGTTTCAAGACAAGCCCATAGAGCCCGAAAAGGTTACAAAGCTGCTTCAGGCGGCGATGCAGG
>JAITEA010000138.1 GCA_031282285.1 Helicobacteraceae bacterium | reverse complement strand
ACAAAAAGCGTATTTATTGTAATATTCATAAAATCTTAAGTTTGCCGGAGGTTTAGCGTGGCGCGAGTACCTTTCTTTCGTCCGATATCCAAAACGGTGCCGCCCGAGCTAATGGAGCGCGCTATCGGCGGCGATCGGCAGGGGCTCCTCGAAACCTTTGAAAACCTCGCCGCGCAGTATCTTGGCGTTCCGTACGCCGTCGCCGCGTCGAATCCGTCCGCCGCGGCTCATCTGGCTCTGCGCGCGATCGATATGAAGCGCGGCGACAAGATGATAACCTCCGTAAACGCGCACCCCGCAATCTCGCAGGCGATCCGCCACTTTGACGCGGAACCGTGTTTTGTCGATATAGACGCCGAAACCTTCAATATGCCTTATGACGCGATCGAGAAAAAGCTCGAGCAAAACCGCTCCAAAAAAATGCGCGGCATCTTCTACACGCTCGCGGCGGGGCAATCCGTGAATATCGACAGGCTTTACGAGATCGCCGGCGTCAACGATATTTTGAATATTATAGAGGCGTTCGGCTCGTTCGGCGCGCCCAAACAGTTGCGAGAGGACGCGCCCGATATTCTGGTAACTTCGCTTCTGCCGATCGACACCTTTGAGGCGGCGGCAAATATAGGCGTGGTCGCCACGCGCGATCGGCGTTTTGCCGAGCGGGCGCGGCTGTTTCGCAATCACGCGCTCGATTTCGCCAAAAGCGGCGCGCGCGCCTACGATATCACCGACGCGGGTTACGACTACCAGCCCAGCGCGCTAGACCTAGCTTACGCGCTTACGATTATGCCGCTGTATTCGCAGGCGCGCGCCAAACGCGCGAGAACCGCCGCGATCTACGACGAGGCTTTAAGCGCGCTGTCGCATATAACCACGCCCGTCAAAAAGGGCGATCACGAGTACAGCGCCTACATTCTCAAGGTGGATAAAAACCGCGACGATTTCGCCCGCGCTTTGAGCGCCAAAGGCGTCGAAACGCGCATTCACTTCGTTCCGCTGCATCTGATGAGCTACTACCGCGCCAAATACGCCATCAAGATCACCGAGTTCCCGCGCGCGCTGTCAAACTACCAGCATATTCTCTCTATCCCCGCGTTTTCCGACATCACGGACGAGGAGATCGAAGCGACGATCGAAGCGGTCAAAGAGGTCGATCAAAGCAGAGCGTGGTAGCCGCCTTTATAGAGGAGCTTCTCTTCGCGCCGCGAACCAAAGCGCAAAAAGCGCTCGTCTGGCTTCTCGCGCCGCTTGGCTGGATAACCGCCCGCTGGAGCTGGCGGAAGCTGATCGCCAAAAAACCGATCGATCTTGGTATCAAAGTAGTATCGATCGGCAACCTCACCGTCGGCGGCAGCGGCAAAACCCCGCTTACGGCTAATCTGGCAAACCGTTTTGAAAGCGCCGCGATCGTCTTAAGAGGTTACGGGCGCAAAACGCGCGGCGTAATCGTCGCGGACGAAACGAAAACCATCGGCGATATTGGCGACGAGGCGCTTTTATACAGGTTGCTTTCGCCCAAAGCCATCGTAATCGTCGCCGAAGATCGCGCGGCGGGCGTTTTGAAGGCAAAATCGCTAGGCGCCAAGATCGTCTTTCTCGACGACGGCTTTCGTCATCGCGAGATTAAAAAGTTCGATATTCTGATCAAGCCAAATCCCGCGCCGCTTAACGATCGCCTCCTGCCCGCGGGCTGCTACCGACTGCCGCCCAAAGCTTACGAGTTAGCCGATTATATCGCTAAAGAGGGCGTTGATTTTATCCGTTCAAGCGCGGTTTCAAACCCGACGGAACGAATGGTTTTGGTTACGGCGATCTCCCGCGCCAAACGGCTCGATCCGTTTTTGCCAAGCGGCGTAGTCGCCAAATACTACTTCAGGGATCACGCTGTTTTTGATTTTGACAAACTGCGCGAAATAGCCGCCAGACATAACGCTACCTCGCTATTAGTTACCCGCAAGGATCAAGTTAAGCTAGGCGGCTACGAGATCGCTTTGAGCGTACTGGAGCTTTCGCTCGCCTTAAGCGGCGAGCTTGTAGCCGCGACCGAGCGTTACCGCGGCGAATAAGCGCTAAGCGGTTAAAATCGCGTAATTTTTTGAAGGTTTACTATGGTTCGCAAAGAAAAAGACGACGCTCTGCTTGAGTTTGGCTTACGATTTGAAAGATGGGTAAAGCGCAACCGCGTTTTGCTTGGCGTGATTGGCGCGGCGATCGCGCTGTTGATCGCGGGGCTAACGGGTCATGGGATTTACGACGATATGCGTCTCAAAGCGGCGAACAACGCCTACGAGACGCTCCTAAAAGACCCCGCCGATATAGGCGCGCTGGCGACCTTGCAGGCAAAATCGCCGGAGCTTTACGATCTGTTTTTGCTAGGCGCCGCCGCGGACGCCAACGACAGCGCCGCGTTGGAACAGCTATCGCAAAAAGAGTCCGTAGCCGCCGATCTAGCCGCCTATCAGCTTGCCGCGCTCAGCTCTGACGGCGCCGCGCTGAACAAGTACGCTATGCGCGAAACCAAGCGCCAAAACTCGCTTAAAGACTTCGCCGCGCTGCAAGAGGCGTATCTGCTGCTCAAACAAGGCGAATGGCAAAGCGCGCGCGCGAAGCTAAGCCATATCGCGACAAGCTCCGATCTTGGGAACTTTGCCAGCGCGCTGGAGCATTACGGAGCGGATAAAAAGTGAGAGCGCTCGCGCCGCTAGCGCTTGTTTTGCTCTGCCTGTGCGGTTGCTCCAAACTCGCGGTTTTCGAGCCAGAATCGATTAAGGAGCGCTTAAGCTACGACGAACGGCTCGACGCGCCAATCGTAAAGAGCGTAGCCGACGGCGCGTCGCTGGAAAACGGGCGCGTTATCAGCCGCAAAAAAACGGCGATCGATCGTCTTGAGGAGGGCTTTTCGCTACTCTCTATCGACGGCGGATACGCAATAGCGGCGGATCAAAAAGGCGGGCTGATCCTCTACGACAAAGCGGGCAAAACGAAACGCTTCTCGCTGCCAGAGGCGATCGTATCGGCGGCGACCGACGGCGAAGCGATAGTCGCGATCTCCAAAACCAACGCCTGCCGCGTTATCAATATCGCCGATTCCAAAACCCTGTTTTTCTCGCAGCAAAAACCCTCGCTGGCGATCAACGACAAAGCGGCTAAACCGCTGATCTCTCGAGAGCAGTTCGTTATCCCCGCGCTCGACGGCAAACTGCTTGTAGTCGATCGCGCGCAGATGAAGATAGCTCAAGAGATCGTCGTAGGCGACGAGGAGTTTTTCGGCAATATCGTGTTTTTGTCGGAATACGGCGGCTATGTGATCGCAGCGATCGACGGCAGAGCGCTCTCGATCGCGCCAAACGGGGCGCGGCGATCGCGCGATATAGACGCCAGAACGCTCGCGCTGCTGCCAAGCGGTCTGTATCTGTTCGCCAGAGACGGCTCGGTCTCTCGCGTAAGCGCGACGCTGGAGACGCTCGAAACCAACCGCCTGCCCTACGCGCGTTTTATCGCCGCGAGCGAAAAGGGCGGCGCGATCTGGGCGCTGGAGCAAAGCGGCTATATCGTCAGATTCACGGACAATCTGCAAACGATCGCGATCTACGAGCTGCCCGACGATATTCGCGCGCCCATATATATAGGCGACGAGGGCGCGTGGCATTACGACAAGCTGGTTCGCTGGCAATGAGAGCCGCGCTGGAATCATATCTGCGCCATTGCAAAACGGTCTTGGCGCTCAGCCGCGCCACGATCGAAGCGTACAAAAACGATCTGTCGCAATTTTGCGAGGCGGTCGATAAGCCGCTTGATCGTCTGGAAAGCGACGATATTTACGCTTTTCTGACGCGTTTTGAAAACCCGCGCACGCTCAACCGCAAGCTCAGCGCGATCAACGGCTTTCTTGATTGGTGTTACGATCGGCTTTTGAGCGATGAAAATTACAAGATCAAAGGCGCGAAAATCCCGCGATCGCTGCCAAAATATCTCAGCCCAGAGGCGATCGATCGCGCGCTTGGATTAATCGATCAAAGCGGCTGGATCGGCAAGCGCGACTACGCGCTGATCTTGTTTCTCTACGCGACGGGAGCGCGTATCAGCGAAGCGCTCAAAGCGCAGACCAACGATATCGAGGACGGCTGGCTGCGCGTCCGCTACGGCAAAGGCGCCAAAGAGCGTATGGTGCCGATCGCCAAAAGAGCCCTGATCGCGCTGGATAGCTATATCGCCGATCGCCCGTTTTTCAGCGAGCGGCTGTTTATCAACTACAAAGGCAGACCGTTAAGCCGCGTTTTCGCCTTCAAGATCGCGCAGAGATATTTGGGCGTTTCGCCGCACGCGCTACGCCACAGCTTCGCCACCTCGCTGATCGTCGGCGGCGCCGATCTGCGCGTCGTTCAGGAGCTTTTAGGGCACGCGAGTTTGAACTCCACGCAGATATACTCGCATCTGGAACCGCGCCATCTGCTAGATAGCGTAAATCGCTTTCACCCGCTGGGAGCGGCTTTGAGGCTTGCCTAACGATGCTGTGCGAAATTGGCAACACCCACTATCACTTTAAGCAGGGCGGGCGTATATGGAAAGCCTCCGTGCGCGATACGCCCGACTTGCGGCTGGAAAAAGAGGAGACAATCTATACCCTCAGCGTCAACGAGACGGCTTTGCGCCGCCTTGCGCGCCGATACCGCGTTTTTGATCTGGAGCCATTTATCAATCTAGACACGCTCTACTTCGGGCTTGGCGTCGATCGCGCCGCGGCGTGTATGGCGGTGGATACGGGCGTTTTGGTGGACGCGGGCAGCGCGATCACGGTCGATATTATGCGCGACGGCGTGCATCTGGGCGGCTTTATCTACCCGGGGCTGGCTAAGTTTCAGAATATGTACGCGCAGATTTCGCCGCGCCTTCAGCGGGCGATGAACTTCGCCGTCGATCTCGAGTCCCTGCCGCAAAACACGGGCGAGGCGATCAGCTACGGCGTGATTATGCCGCTGGTTAGCTCCGTAAAAGCGCTCGCCCGCAATAAGCCCATTATCCTGACGGGCGGCGACGGCGGTTATTTCGCGCGGTTTTTTGAAGGTTCGATTGTCGATCAGTCGCTTATCTTCAAGGGCATGGAAAAGATTATCAAGGAGTTTTGATGCTTACGATCGCGCTGCCAAAAGGGCGGATAGCCGACGAAACGCTGAATCTGTTCAAGAGGATTTACGGCGGCGATTTTGCCTTTGAAAACCGCAAGCTGATACTCGACAAGGGCGATTTTCGTTTCCTGCTGGTGCGCTCGCAGGATGTGCCGACCTATGTTACGCACGGCGCGGCGGAGCTTGGCATTTGCGGCAAGGACGCGCTTTTGGAACAGAACGCGCTTGTAACGGAGTTGCTCGACCTGCGCTTTGGGCGCTGCAAGGTGGTTTTGGGTATGAGGAAGGGCGAACGGCTCGATCCGTCCAAACCCTATCTGAAGGTGGCGACGAAGATGGTCAATATCGCGAAGCGCTTTTTCGCTCAAAAGGCGATGGCGGTCGAGATTGTAAAGCTCTACGGCTCGATCGAGCTTGCGCCGCTCACTGGGCTGGCGGAGGCGATCGTGGATATAGTCGAAACTGGGGAGACGATGAAGGAGAACGGCTTGGAGCAGGTCGAGACTATTTTGATCTCGTCGGCGCGGCTGTTTGCCAACCGCGACAGCTTTATAGAGCGCAAAGCCGAAATCTTGGCGCTGCGCGAGGCGATCGCGAAAGTTATATAAAAGGAGAAAATATGCTCGATAAGACCAAAACCTACCGCCGCAGGGATAGAGGCGGCAGCTATCTTGTGTTCGCCGTAGAGGCGGGCGAGAAGCTCTCCGCGGCGCTGGGCGGCGAATATATCGTGATCTACTACGAAGAGGGCGCGAGCGAGCCTTACGCGCAGACGCTTTCGCGCTTCAATCTGGAGTTTGAGACGATCGACGACGACGATTTTGCTCTGCCGCTGAAAACGCAGAATAATTTTGTGGAGTG
>JAITEA010000093.1 GCA_031282285.1 Helicobacteraceae bacterium | reverse complement strand
AAACACGGCGACACGGGCAGAAGCGAGTACGAGGCGCTGGAAGCGCTGCGCTCGGGCAAAGCCGACGCGGCGGCGGTGGGCAGCTCGACTTGGGCGCGTATGCAAGAAAGCGGCGTTTTTGGCGAGGGCGAGATTGTCTCGTTCTGGACTTCCGAGGGCTACTGCCACTGCAACTTCACCGCGCTGTCAAGCGTCGCCAAAGAGAAGTTGGCGGCGTTTGAGGAAACGCTGTTCGCGATGGACCATAATAACCCCGAAATCAGGAAAATGATGGCGATGGAGGGGCTGAACAGATGGGTTAAAACTGGCGCGGAGGAGCTAAAGGGCTACGAAGCGCTATTTGCCGCGATGAAACGATACGATCTGCTTAAAAGCTGGCTTGAGGCTTGAAGCGCCGGCGCCCGCGAAATAAACGGCGTCTAAATTAAGGCGCCAAAACGCAGAAACGAAAGCGCCGCGATCGCCGCAAATAGCAGATTGTTTAACGCTAGGCGCGGTTTATGAAGCGTTAAGATTTCGCCGTTAAATCCGCGCAGGATTATGGTTTTTCTTAACGCCTCGGCGCGATCGAAAGCTCGGATAATTAATAAGCCCGTAAAGGCGGCGATCAGGCGGTAGCTTGTCATATTGGCTCCCAGCTTATAGCCGCGCAGATACAGAGCGCGTCTAAAGCGCCCAAACTCCGCTTTTAACAGACGCGCGATCTTGGCGGCGAAAAACAGCGAGGAAACCAGCTTTTTGGGCGCCTTTAACCTCGAAAAACCGATAGCGATAGCCGTCGCGTCGGCGCGGGCAAATAGTATCAACGCGACGAACAAAAGCAGGTTAGATCGCGCGAAAACAAGCGCCGCAAGATCGCTTTGACCGGCAAGCAGCAGGCTGGCGACCAAAACGGCTATAAACAGATTCAGCGCGATCAGCCGTTTCAGCGTTATAAGCAGATCGCGGCGCAACGCAAAAGCCAGCGCGATCGGCAGCGCGATCATCGGCGCGTAGATCGTTGCGCTCGGCGCGATCGCGAGCGAATAGACGATCAGCGCGATTATGCGTTCGGCGGCGGTTTCTTGCGTTTGATAAACCATAGCGCTCCAAAAAAGAGCGCGATTATAGCAAGCCCCAGCGCGCCCTTTGCCAACGAGAGCCAAAGCGGGGTTTCGACCTCTTGAGCGAACTCGCCCGTAAGCTCGTAGTCGATCTCCGCCTGATGACCCATACCGCCGTCTGCGCGCAGAGTGACGGCGTTTGTCTTGAGCGCGATCGCGGCTTTGCCCTCGTCGTCGGTCTGCGCGCGCGCGATCTTAGCGCCGCTTGGATCAAAAATCGTAACGGCGCACCCCTTGCACGGCGCGGATTTCGTAAAGTAGCTATGAATGTAGATCGTGCCGTTTTCGTCGGTAACGAACAGGTTGAGCCTATGCGCGAACGCGCATACCGCCAGCGCGACGATCAAAAACGCCGTCCTCATCGCGTCAGCAGATCGGGCTTGACCCGCTCGATAAAGTTCAGCGCGAACAGCGTAATAAGCCCCTCGATCGCCGCCAAAGGCAGATGGGCGATAAACGCCAGCTTCGCCGCGTCCGCGAACCCTTCGCCGTTGATCGTCAAAACGAACGCGAGCAAGAACGCGCCCGCGATCACGCTCAAACAGCCTACGGCAAACCATACGATCCGCTTGCGCCAAAACAAAACTTGATAGTCTGATCGCGCCGCTTTGGGGATCAGCGAAAACAGCGCGCAGCCAATCAGCGACGGCAGCGCCAGCACGCACAGATTCACTCCAAACACGCTTACGCCGCCGTAGCCAAACAGCAGCGCCTGCATTATCAGCGCCGCGCCGATCGCCGCAAACGCCCTAAAGCCTAGCAGCGCGCCCACGATCCCGTTTAGAATCAGATGGGCGCTGGTAACGCCGATGGGGATATGGATAAACGACGCGACAAAAAACAGCGCCGAACACGCCGCCGTTTTGGGTATCTCCTCGTTTTTAAGCGTCGCTAAAGCGTAGCCAAGCGCCGAAGCGCCCGCGACCCAGCCTACGGTTAGGATTTCGGGACGCAGGGCGCCTTCGGCGATGTGCATTACTTATAGCTTTCGGTTTTCAGCCACAAGACCGCGCCAAGCTCGATCGGGTATTTTTTGCCGTCGCGGGTTATCGTCTCGTCGTCGTCGATCAGCGCGGCGAAGCCCCACCAGCCCTCGAGCGGCAGCGCGGCGCGGAAAACGCCGTCGGAATCGGTTTTGGTTACGAGCGTTACGAACGAGTCGTTGGGCGCTTTGAGCTTCTTGCCTTCGTTGTAGAACTCGATCTCCACCTCGACATTGGGCGCGCTCTTGCCTTTGTATAGCACGCGCCCCTCGAACAAACCGCCTTTTAATACGGAGTACGGGCGGCTTATCGGCACGATCTCCGCTTTCAAGCCGATCGGCTCGTCCCAGCCCTCGTCCGCGCCAAAGGCGTTCACAATGGTTTTGGTTTGATGACGGATAAACTTATCCTCGGCTGGCTCAAAATACGGCGCGGGATCGATGTAGAACTGATAAACCGCGGGGGCTTTTACAGCGTAAGACGCGCTCCAGACGCTTAACGCGCCTTTTTTCGTCTCTTTGAGCGAGTTTAGAAACGAGGTCTTTTTGCCGTCCGCGAATACGCCAGCGTCGGTTGGCTTGACCAGATTCATAATCTCCTGCTCGAACGGGTGGGTAAACTCGTAGCGAAGCGCGATCGT
>JAITEA010000014.1 GCA_031282285.1 Helicobacteraceae bacterium | reverse complement strand
TTAGGAGCGCTTTTGGATTTGGCGGTCGAATTGTTGAAGGAGCTGATCGCTTGCCCAAGCGTTACGCCCAGAGAGGCGGGCGCGTTCGCGGCGATAACGGGGGCGTTAAGCGGTTTCAAAGCCGAACGGATCGACATAAACGGCGTATCCAACCTCTGGCTCAAACGCGAGGGCGGCGATCCAAACGCGCCAAGCCTCTGCTTCGCGGGGCATATCGATGTGGTGCCGTCCGGCGAGGGGTGGCGCGGCGATCCGTTTGAGCCGGTTGAAAAAGATGGACGCCTTTTTGGGCGCGGCGCGCAGGATATGAAAAGCGGCGTCGCGGCTTTCGCGGCGGCGTGCGCCCAAACGCCGTATAAGGGCGCTTTGTCGATCCTGCTGACCAGCGACGAAGAGGGCGAGGCGATCTGGGGGACGAGGGCGGTTCTGGAGCGGCTCAAAGAGCGCGGCGAACTGCCCGATTTCGCCGTCGTAGCCGAGCCTACCTGCGAAAACGATTTTGGCGATACGATCAAGATCGGCAGGCGCGGCTCCATCAACGGAACGCTGACGATCTTCGGCAAAAGCGGGCATATCGCCTATCCCGACAAGATCGACAACCCAATCGACAAACTCTCGCCGCTGCTACCGCTCTTAAGCGGCGCGAAACTCGACGATGGCGACGATTTTTTCGCCCCCTCGCGCTTGATTTTCAGCGATATCCGCGCGGGTTACGAAAAGACCAATCTCACGCCCGCGAGCGCGAAATTGATGTTTAATATCCGCAATTCGACGCTGACCAACGAGCGATCGGCAAGGGCGTTTATCCAAAACGCGCTCGATCGCGCCGCGATCGCGGATTGCGAAACGACGCTAACGACAAGCTCGCTTCCGTTTATCGCCCGCGACGAAAGGCTGATTGGCGCTCTAAGCGCCGCGATCGAGGCGGCAACGGGCGTCAGAGCGAAGCTATCAACCGGCGGCGGCACGAGCGACGCCAGATTTTTCGCCGCGCTGAATATACCCGTCGTCGAGTTCGGCGCGAAAAACGATCTGATCCACGCGGCGAACGAGAGCGTGGGGATCGCGGAGGTCGTCGGTATGAGCGCGATATTTAGCGATCTGATCGGGCGCGTTGAAAAGATCGCCTTATGAGCGTTTCGCCGGCGCTGAAAAAGATAGCGATCAGTATCGGCGATCTAAACGGGATCGGTTTTGAGATCGCGCTTAAGGCGCATCAAATCGCGCGATCGCGATGCGAGCCGATCTACTGCGTTTCGCCGCACAACGCCGCCAACGCCGCCGCCTTGCTTGGCGTAAAGCTTTGCGAGGATTTCGTCTGCGCCGGAAACGAAAGCGCGATTGCGATCAGAGGCGGCGAAATCGACGCGGCGGCGGGCGGAGCCAGTTTTGAGAGTTTCGTTCAGGCGGTCGATCTGGCGGCGCGGGGCGAAGCGGAGGCGATCGTAACCTTGCCGATCAACAAAGCCTCTTGGAGCGCGGCGGGGCTACGATACAAAGGGCATACCGACTACCTGCGCGAACGCTTCGGCGGCGGGCTGATTATGGCGCTTGGCTGTCCAAAGCGCTTTGTGGCGCTTTATACCGATCATATCCCGCTGCGCGAGGTTGCGCGGCATATCGCGCAGGAGCCGTTAAGCGAGTTTTTGATCCGCCTTTGGCGATTTACGCGCTTTGAGCCGATCGGCGTGTTGGGTTTGAATCCGCACGCGGGCGATCGCGGCGCGATCGGAGAGGAGGAGACGATCATAAACGCGGCAATCCAAACGGCGAACGAAAGGCTGAAACGACCCGTTTTTGAGGGCGCGATCGTCCCCGACGCGGCTTTTACGCCCAAAGCGATCGAGCGTTATCCGCTTATCGCCGCGATGTATCACGATCAGGGGCTGGCGCCGCTTAAAGCGCTGTTTTTCGACGAGTCGATCAATATCACGCTCGGATTGCCGTTTAAGCGGACAAGCGTCGATCACGGCACCGCGTTTGATATCGCCTACAAAAACCAAAACCCCTCGATCGCAAGCTATCTAAACGCCGTTTCCGCCGCCATAAACGATCTATGGTCGTAACTTCCGCTCGCGCTTATCGACCGTTAATGTATCCCGTTAAGTTTGGCGATAACCCGCTCGCCAACCGCAAACAGCCGCCCGTGATGATTTTCGCATAAGAGCCAATCGTATTTTTTGGATACGACATAGTATTCAAAATAGGGCGTTTCGTCCAGAACGAGCGGTATTAACGACGGCTTAACCTCGTATATCCAAAACTTATCAAACGACTCTTCGGCAAAAAACCAAGCGCGATCGTCCTCGATAATTTCCGGCAGCCGTTTATACGCGCGATCGTCGGCAAAAACGGCGCTTGCGTAAGGCTGATTAAATCGCGTCCAAGCCCAGCGCATATTAGCCTCTTTATAATCTTTGGCGGCGACAAAACGCTTAACCGTTTTATCGACAATATCGTCCCATTGGCTTTTAACCTCTCCGAACGCCGATTCGTCGATTTTCAGCGCTTTGACGGCTCGCGCTATTTCGTCTCGGATCGTTTGATTGTTTGGCGTAAAATCGCCCATTTCGCGCCCGCCTGAAAGCGTAATTTCGGCTAATTATAGCGACCAAAAGCGCGCGCCGGTCGAAACGATAAGTTATATTGATTAGAATGCGCTTATGAAAAAGAACAACGATCGTTTCAAAATCGCCATTATCGGCGCGGGCAAGGTGGGTATGACCGCCGCTTACGCTTTGCTGCTTGGCGGCGGCTTTCACGAGATCGCGCTTTACGGGCGCGACAAACGCAAACTGCTTGGCGAAAAGCTGGATTTGGAGCACGCTATGGCGCTCTCGCATAAAAGCGCGATCTCCGTTAGCGACAATCCCGCCGAGCTTAGCGGCGTCGATATTTTCGTTTTCTGCGCGGGGGCGGCGCAGGCGGCGGGAGAGACGCGCCTGCAACTTGCCGAAAAGAATATCAAGATCGTCAATGATCTGGTTCCCAAACTGCTGGAAGCCTCGCCCGATGCGATCTTGCTGATGGTTACGAACCCTGTCGATCTGCTGACGCTTCGCGCCAAAGAGATTAGCCCCGCCGCCCGCGTATTTGGAAGCGGGACGCTGCTGGACACGGCGCGGTTTCGCTTTCATCTCAGCGAGTTTTTGCGCGTGCATCCGCGCTCGATTCACGCCTATGTGCTGGGCGAACATGGCGATCACAGCTTCCCCGTGATCTCCAGCGCGAATATCGGCGGGCAGCCGCTGACCAGCTTTCCAGAGTTTTCGCGCGAAAAGGCGCTGGAGGCTTACCGCAAGGCGCGAGACGCGGCATACGCGATTATCGAGAGCAAAGGCGCCACCTACTACGGCATCGGCGCGAGCGTCGCCAAAATCGCGCGATCGATTATCACGAACGGGCAGTCGGTTCTGTCGCTAAGCACGATCATAGACGACTACTACGGACAAAGCGGTATGGCGGTATCCGTGCCGTGCATACTTGGGCGAAACGGGATCGAAAGGGTGATTAAAGTCGCGCTAAATCAAGATGAACAAGACCAGCTTGCCGACGGCGTCAAAGCGCTGAAAGAGGCGTATCTAGCCGGCAAACCAAAATAGGCGTTAATCCCAAATTTCACATCGCCAAGCGCAGCAGCCGTGCCTATATATCTTGCCAGCAAACCAAAATAGGCGTTAATCCGCCGCCGCGCTTACCTATGCTCGCTAGTCTTGATCTTAGCGACGCGCCGCCCAAAATAAAGCGCAAAATGGCGGCGTTAGCGTATTGCCGCTACTAAATATAACAAGCGCCAAACGCAATTACTTCTCCCCCTCTTTTCCATATTGGTCGCGGACGGTTTTAGGCGACAACAGATAGCCTCAAGCGCGCATTGCTCCCGCCCAAATCGTTATCCCAACAGTCCCCGCCCGCTTCGCCTTGTCCCGTTGTTCCCGCAACTTTAGCGCCAGCCGCAAAGCAGCGTTAATTGCGAATGCAGGCGCCAATCCATTTTGCCAAACATTCTCCTTCAGTTCGGAGCTTGTCATTTTTTCTTT
>JAITEA010000240.1 GCA_031282285.1 Helicobacteraceae bacterium | reverse complement strand
GAATCAAAGGGCAGTTCGCGAGGCGCGATCGCGAGTTTGCGCCGCTCTTTTATCATAACCGCCGCCGATCGCAGGATAAGATTATCGGCGATACCGCAGGCGATTTTGGCGAGCGTATTCATACTGCAGGGCGCGATAAGCATAGCCTCCGCGTTAAACGATCCGCTCGCGATCGGCGCGGATATATCGTTATTTTGATACCCCTCCTCTTTTTGCAACACGATCTTGGCGCGATCGCTTAACACGAGATATTTCTGATGAGATTCTGGTATAAGCTCGTAGGCTTTTAACCCTAAACTTGCCGCGCTCGCGCCGCTGACGCCGACGATAATTTTCATTCCACCCTCGCTAACTCTTTTGAGATAACTCTCGCGGTAAAAACGCGCTTGTTTTGATCTTTTATCCTTACAAGCTCGCCGATATCCGCGTCGTTTTGCGCTACGCCGATAAAGGATATTTTAACGCCGTTACTAATAAGCTCCGTCATAATCTGCGCGTTTTTTCTGATATCCGGCAGCGGTACAACCGAGCGATCGGTAATAATATCGCCTTTATTCAGCCTGCTTTTTGCCGCGATCTTGCCAAACGCCGATCTGTCGATTGGCTTAGAGGACATACGATCGAAATCAGCAAATACCTCGATAAGATTTTCGCCCGATAATATCGTCCCGCGCTCGATCTGTTTAGCCGCTTGCAAGAGGCGCAGATTTGCCTCGATCTCGAACGAAAAAAACAGCCGTCTTACTTTGGCGTCGTTGGCGCCAAACCAGACGGCAAAACTGCCTTTGCTGCGCCTGAGCGCGTTTTGAGAAATATCCACCTGCGCGATCGTTAGATTGTCTATATCGCTAAAGGATAGCGGCTTAATTTTTATATCGTTGATATTAATCGACGGATAGGCTTCTGTGAAACGATCTATTAGCGCCTCTTTGATAAGCTCCATATCTATATCGCGCGAATAGTAAAAGGTTATGATCGGGTGCGGCGAGTCGATAGCGATATTATGTTCGGCGAACATTCGCTTCAGCCTGTTAAACGGGAATTGAACGGCGCTTTTGGAGCCGAATCTATCTATAATAAAATCCGCTTTTGGGCTAAGATTAATAATAGCCGAAGCGTTAATCTCGTCGCCGTTTATTAAATAGCCGTCGTCGAGAATAAAAGCGTCGGCAAGCGCCGAATAACACAACGCGAGCAATACGAACAACCGCCTCATCTTTCGCCTTTTGATTTGCCAACGCTTATTGTAGCGTCTGGAACAAAAACGAGCGGCGCGCGAGGTTTCACGCGCCCCGCTACGGGGCTAACGGCGGCTTTCAAGGTTTTTTGCTACAATCGCGTCCCGCAAAAAGCCGAGATGGTGGAACTGGTAGACGCACCGGACTCAAAATCCGGCGCCGCAAGGCGTGGGGGTTCGATTCCCCCTCTCGGCACCATAATATATGAGAGTTCGCCCCTTCTTGGCGCCATACGAAAGCGCGGGTTTCGCCCCCTCTTAGCGCCATCGCCGCAAATCGCTCGTTAATGCTCCAAACGGCTAACGCGGGTTAGTTTGGCAAGCCGCACGCCGCGCAAACCGCCAATCTGCGTCGCCACCGCTTCAACCTCGCTCGGTTTGCCTTTGAGAATAATCGATTCCATACAGTTATGATGGTCAAGATGCACATGCGTAGAACAGAGCACATTGGTCGTCGAGTGGTGCGCGAGGTCGATCATCTTGGCGCTTAGCTCGCGCTGATGATGATCGTAGATTAGCGTCAAGTTACCAAATACCTCCTCGTTCTCGTCCTCCCACCTTTCGGCGGCGATCTGCTCTCGTATCAGATCGCGCACAAACTCGCTCCTCGAATCGTAGCCCTTGGCGATAATCTTTTGATCCAGCGTATCCAGCAACGCCTTTGGCAACGACACGCTGAATCTGATCGTTTCGTCCATTATTTACTCCTTGTCGTAAGCCAACTGCCCAAGCGCGATCGCGCCGTCGTTTGGCGGGAACCGCTCCGGCAGATAGACCGTTTTACCGCTCTCCCGCAGTTTGTTCAGCGCCATATTAGCCAGCGTTTTATTTTGAAACGCGCCGCCGCAGAGGACGATTGGCAGATCGTATTGCGCGGCGACAAAAACGGCGATATCGCGCAAGGTATTGAGAAAACGGCTGGCTATCTCGCGCTGATCGCCGCCTCTGGCGATCGCGGCGAACATAGGCGAATGGTCTATAACGCCGTCTTGAACGCTAAAGGGATAGCTCCGCCTCTCGCTCGCGTCGTAACGCGCCTCGATCGCAAGCCCGCTCAGCCCGTCGAAGCCGTATTCGGTCTGAATGCCGCTAAGATACGCCGCGCCGTCAAACAGCCGCCCGATCGAGCTGGTAAGCGGCGAGTTAAGCCGTTTGGCGAGCATTGTTTGGTAGTTTTTGGAGAGGATAGGGCTGTCGATTTTCGCCTCAAACAGCAGCGAAGCGGCGATACGGCGAGGCTCTTTGATCGCCGCCTCGCCGCCTATGAGCGCAAACGGCTTGATATAAGCTACGCGCTCAAAGCCGCCGTAATCTGCGATCAGAAACTCGCCGCCCCAGATCGTCCCGTCCGCGCCGTATCCCGTCCCGTCCCACGCGATCGCCAGCGCCTTTGAGCTTAACCCGTATTCCGCCATAACCGCCAGCGCGTGCGCGTGGTGGTGCTGAACTTGCGTCAGGGGCAGATTTAGCGCCTTAGCAAAGCGCGTAGAGGCGTAGCGCGGATGCAGATCGCAAACTACCCTTTGCGGCTCGAAGCGATAGAGCCGCTTTAGCGCCGCGATCGTCCGCTCGAAGTAGCCCATAGCCTCGATCGAAAAGAGATCGCCGATATGCGGGCTTACGATCGCGCTCTTGTCAAACCCGATAGCGATCGCGCTCTTTTGCTGCGCGCCAAGCGCCAGAGCGGGGCGATCGAGTTTGCGCGGCAGAGCGCAGGCTTCGGGCGCGAAACCTCTCGCGCGGCGCGTCATAATCGTCTGACTGGCGATCGTCTGCGCCACGCTGTCGTCGCAGGCGTTGATAATGGCGCGATCGTGCGTCCGCGCGAGATCGAAAACGCCGCCAAGTTGCGTAAGTAGCGCCGGTTCGCCGGTAATGATCGGCGCGTCGGATATATTGGCGCTGGTGGCGACGATCGGGCGCTTCAGCCGCTCGAGCAGCAGATACTGAATAGGCGAGCTTGGCAGCATAGCGCCGATACGATCGATTAACGGCGCGACAAGATCGCCTAGATCGTAAGCGGCGCTTTTATTCAGCAAAACAATCGGACGGCGGTTTGAGAGCAGCAGGGCGCGATCGGCGTCGGTCAAAACCGCCTGCGCGGCTATCTCCTTGATGGAGCCGAACAAAACGGCAAACGGCTTGAGCGGGCGGTTTTTGCGATCCCTGATAGTTTTCAGCGCCCCCGCGTTTCGCGCGTCCAGACAGAGCTGGTAGCCGCCCAGCGCCTTGATCGCGACGATCGCGCCCGCCTCAATCGCTTCGGCGGCTTGCTCGATCGCCTCGTAGTTTTGCGCGAGCGTTTTGCCCGAACTATCCAGCAGCGACAGAACCGACCCGCACTGGTTGCAGGCGATCGGCTGCGCGTGGAAACGGCGATCGGCGGGATTTTTGTATTCGCTTTGGCACTTTTCGCACATAGGAAATACGCGCATCGAGGTTGCCTCGCGATCGTAGGGCAGGCTCTCTATGATCGTATATCTCGCGCCGCAGCAGGAACAGGCGATAAACGGGTGGCGGTAGCGGCGATCGAGCGGATCGAAAAGCTCCTTTTCGCACTCGGCGCATATAGCGGTATCGGGCGGGATATGCGCCGCGATCGTCTCGGCGCTTTTACTTTGATCTATTACAAACGCTTTGTCGTTTTGAAGCGCGATCGCTTGAGCGTCGATACGCGAGATAACCGCCAAAGCGGGCTTCTCCGCCTCGAGGCGTTTTTCAAAATCCTCGAGCGTTTCGGTCGCGCCCTGCGCCTCTACTACCACGCCAAAGCCGTCGTTATAAACCCTGCCGTTTAAGCCTAGCGCGCTTGCCAGCTTATAGACGAACGGGCGGAAACCGACCCCCTGTACCGTGCCGATAATCTCGTAGCGCTTTCGCTCAACCGCCATCTTGCCCCGTTTTGCTTTGATCGCCGCCAAAACCAAATAGCGGTTTGGCGAAGCCCGTATTTTAGCGCAAAGCTAAGCGCTTTGGAACAATGGAGCGGTTTTTGCTTATTTAAGCGCAAGAGGGCAAAAGATGAAATACCTAATCATCGTTTCGCTGTCGCTGTTGTCGCTTAGCGCTATAGACGCGCCGCAAAAAAAAGCCGATCTGCTTATCGAAAAAGCGGCGCCAAGCGGCGAAGAGACGCAAAAGCGCGGCGAAAGGTTTCTGGAGCTTTACGGCGGCGATACAAACTCGCGCTACATAAACTACCTCAAGAATATGGAGCGTCTGGAGGGCGAATACTACCGCAGGGTTCGTTCGGCGAAGGAGACGTTTTATAAGCGAATGCAGGAGATCTAGCGGCAGCGTAGCGCGATCGAGAGCGTAAGGTTCTGGTCGTTCCTAGCGCCGTCAAGCTCGATCTCGAAACGGCGGCTTTCGCGCGGGTTGATAGTATCGCTTATCGCCGTTTCGCCTTTGGCGATCGGGCGCGCGAGTTTGCGCAGGTAATCGAGCCGTCCTTCGGGCGGTTCGTAGGCGATAGCCTTGACGCGGCAGCCGCTTAGCGGATATTCGCCCGCGTTGAACGCGTCGCCAAAAACGATCGATTTTTCCTGATAGTAAAGCGGCATAATCGTCAGATTTTCAATACTTGCCGGCTTAAAGCGCCGCTCGACCCAAAAATACCCGACCACCGGTCCGATAACCAGCGTTCCAAGCGCGACCGTCTGTAGTATCAGCGAAACGACGGGCGCTCTTGAAAACGCGGCGGCTGCGATCAGAAACAGAATCGTCAGCGCGAAAACCGCGCCGAAAACCGCTATATGCCAGATTGTCAGCGAGTATAACGCCTCGTCGCACAGCGCGATCAGGCGGGCGATTTCGGGATTGGCGGCGAGTTTATCAAGCGCGGCGGCAAGCTTTTCCATCGCCTCAGGGCTCTCTTTGCGACTTCTCCGCGATTCCGCTCAAACCCTCTCTGCGCGTCAGCTCGGCGCGGATTAGGTCGGGCGCGATCTCTTTGGAGGCGATTGCGATCAGCGCGTGAAAGAGCAGATCGGTCGCTTCGTAGATAATCTGCGATCTTTCGCCGTCTTTGATCGCCAATATCAGCTCCCCAGCCTCCTCGGTTACTTTTTTCAATATCGCGTTTTCGCCTTTGGCAAACAGCGAGGCTACATACGAGGCGCGCGGATCGGCGTTTTTGCGCTCCAAGATCGTATGGTATAGGCGCTCTACCACGCCGTACATTTCGGCGGGATCGGCTATCTTTGCGCCGATCGTCTCGCCGCTCGCCGCTTTGGTAAAAAAGCAGCTTCTATGCCCCGTGTGGCAAGCCGCGCCCTTTTGCTCGACGATATACAGCAAAGCGTCGCCGTCGCAATCTATCAGTACATCTACGATCTTTTGCGTATTGCCGCTGGTTTCGCCCTTTTTCCAGACGCGTTCGCGGGAGCGCGAAAAGTAGTGCGCGTAACCGCTTGAAAGCGTCAGCTCAAACGCCGCTTGATCGGCGTAGGCGAGCATAAGCGTCTCTTTCGAGAGGCAATCCTGCGCCACGACGGGAACGAGCGGGTTTTTTTGCCAGTCGATCATCAGCGCGGCGAAACGGAGCTGGCGCGCTGAGCGTCTTTGGTATCCACCCAGATATTCGGCACGGCGCCCCCGGGCGTGATAAAGAGCTTGGCGTCTTTATTGTCGCGCAAGGCTTCGTTGAACTTGCCCTGAACCTCGATCTGGCGCAGCGTGAGCAGATTGTTTGTCAGCGACGCGGCGATCAGCGCGTTTGCCTTCGCCTGCGCGTCCGCCTCGATGCGCGTGCGATCGGCTCTGCCCTGCGCGTCTATGCGCTCGGCTTCGGCAAGACCGCGCGCCTCCTCGGCTTTACGCAACGCCTCTTGCTTTGCCTGTTCGACCATATTGCGCGATCGTTCCGCTTCCTGCCGCGCCACTTGCACATTCTCGATCTGCTCTTTGATGCGCGTTGGCAGCACGATCCCGCGCAACAATACGCCGTCTAGCTTGATGGGCTGTTCGTCGATCTTGTCGATCGCCTCGCGCATTTTCGTTTCGATGGCGGCGGCGATCTCGTTGCGTTTGAGCGGCAGATCCTCCGCGGCGAAGTTGCCGATCACGCTCCGCACCACGTCTCTGGCGGCGGGCGCGATCACCTTCTCCTCCCAGTTTGATCCCAGCGTGGCGATCGCGTAGGGCGCGCGTTCGGCTTTGAGCGAGTATTGGATCGTGATCTCCACCTCCACCGTCAGACCGCGCGAATCGAGTACCGAGATCGGCTGGCGCTCGTTGATCCCGCGCTGATCGGTTTTGACCGTCTCCGCCGCGCTGTAGTTGGCTACGCGCATTCGCGTATCCTGAATGATGACCTTCTGCGCGAAGGGGATGATCAGATGAAATCCGGGGTTCAAAGGGTTTTCCTGATATTTGCCCAGCGTAGCCAGAATGCCCACTTCGCCAGAGTTGATAATCACAAACGGACGCGCCAGAACCATCACGATCGCAATGGCGATCGCGATATAGATCAGCGCCGTTTTGCCGCCGCCTAAGTTTTTGAGAAAATCGGGCGGCGAGGGCGGACGGGGCAGCGAGCCTCCGTTTTTTTTGATATAGTCGTTCATATCCGCTGGCATTTATAATTTCCTTTAAGCGTAAGTTAAAAAGTCGGCAAACCGCGCGTCGCGTCCATATACGACGTCAAAGTACGCCTCCTGCAGCCGCTTGGTCAGCGCGCCGCGCTTGCCGTCGCCCACGGCGCGCGCGTCGATCTCTCGCACGGGCGTGATCTCCGCCGCCGTTCCCGTAAAAAACGCCTCGTCCGCCATATACGCCTCGTCGCGGGTGAGGCGGCGGCGTTCGACTAGAACGCCGAGCGCTTTGGCTATCTTGATCACCGTATCCTGCGTGATCGACTCCAGCGAGTTGTCGCTTGGCGGCGTGATCAAAACGCCGTCTCGGACGATAAAAAAGCACTCGCCGCTGCCTTCGGCTACAAACCCTTCGCTATCGAGCAGCAGCGCCTCGTCGTAGCCCGCCTCTACCGCCTCGCACTTTGCCATCTGCGAGTTCAGGTAGTTGGCGGCGACCTTCGCCTTGCCCATCATCGATTTGACGGAGTTTCTAGCCCACGAGCTGATCTTGACGCGAATGCCGTTTTCAAGCCCTTCGTCGCCGAGGTACGCGCCCCACTCCCACGCCGCGATCGCCGCGCCGATCGGCGAATTGAGATGATATACCCCCATCACGCCGTAGCCGACAAACACGATCGGGCGGATATAGACGCTCGTTTTGGGAGCGAATGTATTTTTGCGCAGTATCTCGATCTGCGCGTCGTTAAGCGTTTTCGCGTCGTACGGACAGTTTAACAGCGACATCCTGCACGAGTTAAGCAGCCGCTTGGTGTGATCTTGCAAGCGGAAGATCGCAAGCCCCTTGCCGGTAGGATAGGCGCGAAGCCCTTCAAAAGCGGAGTTCGCGTAATGCAGCGAGTGCGTCAGCACATGCACTTTCGCCTCGTTCCACGCCACAAACTCGCCGTTAAGCCAGATATATTGAGATTCTTTGAGAGCCATAACCAGCTTTCCTTCGTAAAAAAGTCCCGCTAGTCTAGCAAA